>DJYJ01000060.1 GCA_002450075.1 Clostridiales bacterium UBA6981 | reverse complement strand
ATCAGCGTTTACCTAGAAACTAAAACACCGGGGCGGAAGGCTTTGCCTTCCGCCCCGGTGTTTTCACCAGTCGCTGTCCCAGTCGGTCGAGCCGCTGTCCCAGTCGCTGTCCCAATCCCAGTCGCTGCCGGAATCCCAGTCATCATCGTCGTCCCAGTCCCAATCGTCATCGTCGTCCCAGTCGTCATCGTACGACGAGCTGCTGCTGTAATCGCTGTAGCTGGTATAATAGTCGCTCTCGGCAAAGTCCGACACGCCGTAGCCGTCGGAATAGGAATACGAGGCGTAATAGTCCTCGGAATTGTCGAGCAGCTCGTCCGCCACGCTGATCGGATACCAGCCGTCGTCATCATAGAGATACCAGTTGCTGTTCTGGCTGTAATAATAGTCCCCGCCGTAATGGTAATAGCCGTTCGCCGGACGGGGATGGTGCGGACGCGCGGCGAGCGCCACAGCCGAGCGGGCGATCGTGATCGCAGCCGCGACGGCAATGATCACGCCGAGGATCACGTGCCGCTTCTTCTTTGTGCGCTGCACGCCGAAGCTCTCGGCGCTGTTATAAGGGTTGCGCGTCTGCGCCTCGCTGGCGGCATAGCCCGGTGTGCGCGCGGCGGCGACGCGCCTGCGCTGGTTCGTGGCCTCCTCCTTGAGCTTGTCAAAGATCTCCTTGACGGCAAAGGCCTCGTCCGGCCCGCGGTAGCGCACGGCGCGGCTGCCGTCGGCCTTGTTTTTATAGACGACGAAGCTGCCGTCACCGTCCTGATAGATGCCGAAGGCCTTTGCCCCCGGGTAGTCCATCCCGATGAAAAAGCGCATTTTGGCGAGCGGCAGCTCGTGCCGGTCGCAGAAGGCCTCCAGCTCGGCGATCGTGCGCGGCGTGGTGACGCGGCGGCGCTCATAGGGCGCCTGCGCGGCTTCGGCGGCGGCGCCGCTCTGCGGAACGGGCGCGCCGCAGTTCTGGCAGAAAAAGCTGCCGTCACTGAGCGCGGAGCCGCAGGATTCACAATATCTTGCCATAAGAAAGCTCCTCCCGGGAACAGGTCCTCGAATCTCTTTTCGGCTTCATTATAATCTCCGCGCAATAAAAAGCAAGACGGAGCGCTTTACGAAATACAGGGCCCCACGCTCGCGAGAATGAGCGTGGCCGTCAGCTCTGAGATGCTCTCGACCGTGAGGTCGCGCCGGTCGTTGACCCACTCCTGGATCAGCCCGATGCAGCCGTTGATGATAAAGGCGTTGTATATGCCGTAGCGCAGCTCGTCCGCGCCGGGGGCAAGGATCTGCCAGAAATAGCGGCACTGGTCGTCCACGCGCGTCTTGACGCGGTCGACGAACTGCATGTCGCCGTGCGGCGAGAGCATGATGCGGCAAAAGCTGCGGTTTTCATAGAGAAAGGAGAAGATCGCGTGCAGATAGGGCGACACCGCCGTGCCGGTGCCGGCGTCCTTTCCGGGATCGGAAAAGGGCTTGTGCTCGGTCAGCGTGCGGTCGAACTGGACAAAAAACTCGTCCTCCATCGCGCGCAGCAGGTCATAGATGTCCTGATAGTGAAAATAAAAGGTGCCGCGGTTGACGTCCACGAGGTCCGTCAGCTCCTTGACCGAGATCTCGTTGATCGGCTTTTCCTCCATCAGCTTCAGCAGCCCCTCGCGCAGACGGCGCTTGGTGTTGCGGACGCTGCGGTTCTCCTGGCCGGCTTTGTTCATGCCCCGGACCTCCTTTCAACAGTTTTGCCAAAACTGTTGATTGTTCATCAGTTTGTGCACAATCATCGGTTGACAGGAGCTAACCGACGAATATAATTGAACTATAAGCTAAAATTCAACACTTGTCAAGGAAGGCGCCCGGATCGTGAACGAGACGAAAAAACGGGATATCATGTACGACATTGCCGCGGCCATCGTGAGATGGCGGGGGCTTTTTATCCTGCTGTTTCTTGTCGCCGCGGTCTATTGCGCCCTGTCGATCGGGCGGGTGCGGGTCAACTCGGATCTGACCTTCTTCCTCTCCGGCGAAACGGAGACGCGCCGCGGCATCACGATCATGGAGGACAACTTCATCACCTATGCCACCGAGGACGTGATGGTCGCCAACCTGACCTATGAGCGGGCGGAGGCGCTCGCGGAGGAGATCCGCGGCTTTGACCATGTGTTCTCCGTGACCTTTGACGACAGCGAGGCGCACTATACCAGCTCCGCCGCGCTGCTCTCGATCGCCTTTGACGGCGTCGACGGGGACGCGGGGGTGGACGCGGCCAAGGAGCGGATCCGCGCGCTGCTCGAGCCCTATGACAGCTATACCTATTCGATGGACATCAAGAACTACTCCAAACAGCTTGCCGGCGAGATGGTCGGCGTCGTCGCGATCGCGGCGGCGGTGATCGTGGTGATCCTGCTCTTCACCTCGCGCAGCTATTTCGAGGTCGTGATCTTCATCATCGTGTTCGTGTTCGCCGCGCTGCTGAACATGGGCACCAACTTCTGGCTCGGGGAGATCTCGATGATCACCCACTCGATCGCGATCATCATGCAGCTCGCGCTCGCGATCGACTATGCCATCATCTTCGCCCACCGCTACCAGGACGAGAGCGAGCGCTTTGACAGCGCCAGGGCAGCGCTGACCGAGGCGCTTTCAAAGTCGATCGTCGAGATCAGCTCGTCGAGCCTTACGACGATCTCCGGTCTTGTCGCGCTGATGCTGATGGAGTTCCGTCTGGGCTACGATCTCGGCATGGTGCTGGCCAAGAGCATCGTGTGCAGTCTGCTGACGGTTTTCCTGCTGATGCCGGGGCTGATTTTGCTCTTCCCGCGGGCCATCCGCCGCACGGCGCACCGCAGCCTGATCCCGGACATCACGCCCTGGGGCCGCTTTCTGATGCGCTCGCGGAGCTGCTTCGTGTGGATCTTCCTGCTGCTCGTGCCCGCGGCGTTCTACTGCTCGCGCCAGGTGAACTACGCTTTTGCCGACAGCTCGGTGACGGAGCTCGTCTATTCCGAATCCCGCGCGGCCATGCGCAAGATCGAGAGCACCTTCGCCCGCTCGACGAGCGTGGTGCTGCTCGTCCCGCACGAGGATTTCACCGCGGAAAAGGCGATCCTCGAGCAGGTCGCGGCGCTGCCGCAGGTCAAGAGTGCGACAGGGCTTGCCAACATCGAGGTCGGGAGCGGGAACGTGCTGACCGATTCGTATACCCCCCGCATGTTTGCCGAGCTCCTCGACCTTCCGCAGGAGGAGGCCGACCTGCTCTTCCAGGCCTACGGCGTGCGGCACGAGGAATACCAGGCGCTCTTCGGCAGCCGCGAGAGCTATCGCGTGCCGCTGGTGGATATCTTCGGCTTCCTTTTTGATATGATCGACCACGGCGTCGTCACGCTCGACGCCTCTCAGAGCGAGCGGCTTACAGAGCTGCGCCGGACGCTCGATTTCGCGCTTGACCAGCTCAGAGGCGAGCGCTATAACCGCATGCTCCTCTCCGTCGACCTGCCGGTCGAGGGCGAGGAGAGCCGCGCCTTTGTCGAGGAGCTGCGCGCCATCGCCGCGCCGTACTATCCCCAGGGCGAGGTGCTGATCGTCGGCGACATCACGAGCGCGCGCGACCTCGCCGATTCCTATACCGGCGACTCGCTGCTCATCAGCCTGCTCACGATCGCCTTCGTCTTCGTGATCCTGCTCATCACCTTCCGCACCGTTGTCGGCGCGGTGATCCTGGTCTTCGTCATCCAGGGCAGCATCTGGATCAACTTCTCCTTCCCCTATCTCCAGCATGTCAGCCCCTCGTTCGTCACCAATATGATCGTCTCGGCCATCCAGATGGGCGCGACGATCGACTATGCCATCGTGCTGATGAACCGCTATCAGTCCCTGCGCGGCGACCTTCCGATCCGGGAGGCCATGGCCCGCGCGGTCAGGGAGAGCTTTGCCACCGTGCTGACCTCCGGCTCGATCATGACGATCGCGGGCGTGCTCATCGGCGTGCGCGTCAGCGACGTGTACGTCAGCCATATCGGCCTTGCCGTCGGGCGCGGGGCATTCTGCTCGGTCATCCTGGTGCTGACGGTGCTGCCCCAGCTGCTCGTGCTGCTGGACAAGGCCGTGGAAAAGACACGGTTCCGTCTGCGTCTGCAGGAGGAGGAAGCATGAAACGCTTTTTGTGCGCGCTGCTTGCGGCGCTGATGCTTCTTTCTCTTTCACCTGCGGCGCTGGCTGTGGAGGATGAGACGACAGAGCCTGACGTGATCGAGCGAAAGATCTCCTCTGCGCGGGAGCTTGCGAGCTTTACGCGCGCCTGCGCGCGGGAGAGCTATTCCTACGGCGTGCGCTTTGTGCTCACCGGGGATATCGACCTTTCCGACAGCGGCGTCGAGCTCGAGAGCGCGGGCTATTTCGCCGGCGAATTCGACGGCGGCGGCCACACGATCCGCGGCCTTGCGATCACGGCGGCGGGCTCGCGTCTGGGGCTGTTCCGCCAGGTCGGGCCGAACGCCTCGGTGCACGATCTCAACGTCGAGGGCAGCGTGCTGCCCACCGGCACCCGGACCGAGATCGGCGGGCTCGCCGGTCTCAACGAGGGCACGATCCGCAACTGCGGCTTCTCCGGCGAGGTGCGCGGCGTACAGGACGTCGGCGGCGTGGTCGGGAAGAACGCGGGCACGGTGACGGGCTGCCGCTTTTCCGGCGCCGCCGCGGGCGAGCACCAGGTAGGCGGCGTTATCGGGACGAACACGGGCGTCGTGTTCAACTGTGAAAACGAAGGCGCTGTCAACAACGAGGAGATCATCCCCGGCGGCGAGCGGCGCTTTGACCTCTCCGCCTTTTCCCAGGAGGATTTTGTCGACCTCAGCAACATCGGCGGCGTCGTGGGAGAGAACACCGGCGCGCTGCGCTTCTGCCGCTGTTCCGGCGCGGTGGGCTATCCCTACGCGGGCTATAACGTCGGCGGCATCGCCGGGAAAAACAGCGGCTTTGTGGACAGCTGCCGCTTCACCGGCGCGGTCGAGGGGCGGCGCGACGTGGGCGGCGTCGTGGGCCAGAGCATCCCCTACGCGGCCTGGGAGCTGTCCGAGGACAAGCTGGAGGAGCTTGCGCGCGCGATCGCGGCGCTCTCCGGCATGCTCGGCGCGGCGGCCAAAAAGGTCGACGACGCCAGCGAAGACGTCACGGCCGCGCTGCACGCGATGAGCGGCTCCAGCAGCCAGGCCCTCGGCGCGATCTCCCAGCTCCTCACCGCGAACGCCGACCAGACGTCGCACTATCTCGACGGCATCACGGTCGACCCGGAGACGGGGGAGATCACGCTGCCGGACTTCGATCCCGGCGCGGCCGACACCACGGCGCTGACGACGGCGCTGAACAACCTCTTCGCCCAGTCCGTCGTGCTGACCGGCAAGATGGACGGCGTGATCGGCGACGCGGCCGAGGATCTGAAAGACATCACCGGGCAGATGGGCTATGTGTTCAATCTGCTCTTCTCCCTGATCCGCGACATCAGCGCGGGCGACCTCATCTCGACGCGCGACCTCTCCCTCGAGGAGGCCTATGACCACGACGAGGGCGCGATCGCGCGGTGTGAAAACCGCGGCAGCGTCCACGGCGAGACCAACGTCGGCGGCATCGTGGGCACGCTTGCCTTCGAGCTGTCCTTCGACATGGAGGACACGCTGGGCTCGTCGAACTTCCTGCCGACGGAGGCCGAGCGGATCCTCTTCGCGGCGGTACGCGCGTGTGAAAACCGCGGCCGGGTCGAAAGCCGCGCCGACGGCGCCGGCGGCATCGCCGGGCGGATGGACGCAGGCGCGGTCGTGGACTGCGTCAGCGCCGGGGCGGTCGCCTCGCAAAACGGCGACTATGTCGGCGGCGTGGCGGGCGTCTGCCAGGGCTCGCTTTCGCGCTGCTGGTCGCGCTGCTCGCTCGCGGGCGGCAAATACATCGGCGGCATCGCGGGCAGCGGCAAGACGATCGCCGACTGCCGCGCCTGGACGCATATCGGCCGCGGCACGGAATACCGCGGCGCGGTGGCCGGCTGGGCCGACGGCGAGGTCAAAGGCAACCTTTATGCCGATTCGTGGCCCGAGGGCGTCGACGGCGTCAGCCGGATCGGCCAGGCCGAGGCGCTGACGAAAACAGAGCTGCTCGCGCTGGAGGGCGTGCCGGATGATCTCGAGACCGTGACGGTGCGCTTCCTCGCTGACGGCGAGGTCGTGCGCACGCTGCGCATCCCCTTCGGCGGCGCGGTGGAATCGCTGCCCGCGGTCGAAAACAGAGGGAGCGCCTACTGGGTCTGGGACAGCGTGGATCTCGGGCACGTCTATGCCGACACCGACGTGACGGGACGGTATCTCGCCCCGGCGCACACGCTCTCCTCCGGAGAGAATATCCCGCAGTTCCTGGTCGAGGGCGAGTTCTATGACGATCAGAGCCTCGAGGTGCTGCCCTTTACCGCGCAGGACGAGACAGGCGAAACGCTTGCGGGCTATACGCTGCGCGTCGACGGCTTTGCGGGCACGCTGACGGTGCGTATGCGCAGCGAGAGCGGCGCGGTGATCCTCTTGCGCGGCGCGGACGGCGGCTATACCGAGGCGACGAGCGAATGGGACGGGCGCTATCTCGTCTTCGCGCTCGAAAACGGCGGGTCGTTCGCCGTGACGCAGCGGCCCGAGCGGCCGGATCTGCGGCTGTATGCCGCGCTCGGCGCCACGGCGCTGCTGGCGCTGCTGCTTATCGTGCGCGCGGCGTCCAAACGGCGGAAGACGCGCCGAAAGGGCGCCAAAAAGACGGCGAAGAGCGCACAAAAAGAAACAAATTGACCGAAAACAAGGGGGGAGGGCAGGGGCTGCTTTCCCCCTTTTTCACAAAATTCGAAAAAGGCGTTGACTTTTGCGATTTGTGGTGCTAAAGTAAGAGCATCTTCCACGGAGGGATCTGCGATGAAGCACGTTCGTTTTTCTTTTGCATACGGCTATTACCGCTATTTTGAAAGAAAATAGGGGTCGTTTGTGCTGCAAAAGAAACATCGCCGATCACGAAGAACGCTGACCTGGAGCCGCACAGATGACTGTGCGGTTTTCTTTTTTGCCGGGAAGAATCTGATTTGGAGGAAAAGAAAATGAAAAAGTTTATGGCTCTGATCCTTGCTCTCGCGATGCTCTTCGCGCTCGCCGCCTGCGGCCAGAGCGCGCCCGCCTCTTCCGCCGCCCCCGCCGCCGACAAGGTGTTCAACGTCGGCGTCTGCCAGCTCGTGCAGCACCCCGCGCTTGACGCGGCCACCCAGGGCTTCTGCGACAAGCTGGGCGAGCTGCTCGGCGACAAGGTGAACATCACCGTCCAGAACGGCGCGGGCGACCAGCCCAGCTGCGCCGTCATCGCAAGCCAGTTCGTCTCCGACGAGGTTGACCTCATCATGGCCAACGCCACGCCCGCGCTGATCGCCGCGGCCGGCGCCACGAACGAGATCCCCATCCTCGGCACGTCCATCACGGCCTACGCCGCCGCCTTTGAGATCGACGAGTGGGAAGGCCGCAGCGTTGCGCTCAACGTCTCCGGCACCTCCGACCTCGCCCCGCTCGACGAGCAGGCCGCCATGCTGCACGACTTCTTCCCGGACGCCAGGACCGTCGGCATCCTCTACTGCAACGCCGAGGCCAACTCCCGCTTCCAGGTCGAGACCATCACCCCGCTGCTCGAGGCCTTCGGCTACACCGTGAAAACCTTTGAGTTCTCCGATTCCAACGACGTCGCCGCCGTCACGACCAGCGCCGTGGGCGAGTGCGACGCGCTCTACATCCCCACCGACAACACCGCCGCCTCCTGCGCCGAGGCGATCAACAACGTGGCGCTGCCGGCAGGCGTGCCGATCATCGCCGGCGAGTCCGGCCTCTGCTCCGGCTGCGGCGTGGCGACGCTGTCCATCGACTACTACGACATCGGCGTGAAGACCGCCGAGATGGCCTTTGATATCCTTACGAACGGCGCCGACGTCTCCACGATGGAGATCGCCTACGCACCCGTCTTCACCAAGATGTTCAACGCCGACATCTGCAAGACGCTCGGCATCGAGGTCCCCGACGACTTCGTGGCCATCGGCTGATTTCTCCTATCCCGCTGACTTTTGCGCCCCGGCGGGGAAACCCGCCGGGGCATACGACTGAGGTGTAAGTTTGTGAGTGTTTCCGCATATTTCTCTTCGCTGAGCCTGCTCAAGCTGGTGAAAAACCTGCCGGGCGGCATCGCGCAGGGCCTGATCTGGGGCATCATGGCGCTGGGCATCTATATCACGTTCCGGCTGCTCGACGTGGCCGACCTCACGGTGGACGGCTCGTTCACCACGGGCGGCGCCGTCACGGTCATGCTGATCCTCGCGGGCTGGCCCGCGTGGGCGGCGCTCGTCGTCGCGACGCTCGCCGGGCTGCTGGCCGGGCTCGTCACGGGGCTTTTGCACACCAAGCTCGGCATCCCCGCGATCCTCGCCGGGATCCTGACGCAGCTGGCGCTCTTCTCCGTCAACCTGCACATCATGGGCATGGCGGCGAACAAGGCCGTGAGCGTGGATAAGTACGATCTCGTGCTGTCGCTGCGCTATGTCCCCTCCGCGATTTTGACCGGCGCGCTCATCGCGCTCGCGCTCGTGAGCATTTTGTACTGGTACTTCGGCACCGAGCAGGGCTCGGCCATCCGCGCCACGGGCAACAACCCGGCCATGAGCCGCGCGCTCGGCATCAACATCGACAACATGAAGCTGATCGGCCTTGCGCTCTCGAACGGCATGGTCGCCCTCTCCGGCGGCCTGATGGCCCAGTTCCAGGGCTTCGCCGACGTCAACATGGGCCGCGGCGCGATCGTGATCGGGCTTGCCGCCGTGATCATCGGCGAGGTCGTCGGCGGGGCGCTGCTGGGCAAGCGGCGCAACTTCTTCGGCACGCTGAGCTTCGTCGTGGTGGGCGGCGTGATCTACTATCTCGTCATCGTCGTCGTGCTCTGGCTCAAGCTCAACACCAACGACCTCAAGCTCTTTACCGCCGTGGTCGTGGGGCTGTTCCTGGCCGTGCCCTATCTGCGCAGCCGGCAGAAGAGCTCCTTTGCGCGGCTGAGGAAGAAAGGAGGCGGGGAGAATGCTTGAACTGCAGCATGTATCCAAGACCTTCAACCCCGGCACGATCAACGAGAAAAAGGCACTGAGCGACCTCAGTCTGCATCTCGCGCCCGGTGATTTCGTCACGGTCATCGGCGGCAACGGCGCGGGCAAGTCCACGCTGTTGAACGCCGTGGCCGGCGTATGGCCGGTCGACAGCGGCCGCATCCTGCTGGGCGGCGAGGACATCACCGCCCTGCCGGAGCACAAGCGCGCCGTACACATCGGCCGTGTGTTCCAGGACCCGATGATGGGCACCGCGCCGAACATGCAGCTGGAGGAAAATCTGGCTCTCGCGCTGCGCCGCGGGCAGAAGCGCGGGCTCAAGTGGGGCGTGACGAAGCTCGAGCGGGAGGATTACCGCGCGCTGCTCGCCGACCTCGGCCTGGGGCTTGAGGACCGACTGACGGCCAAGGTGGGCCTGCTCTCCGGCGGCCAGCGTCAGGCGGTCACGCTGCTGATGGCGGCGCTGCGCCAGCCGAAGCTGCTGCTGCTCGACGAGCACACCGCCGCGCTCGACCCGGCCACCGCCGCGAAGGTGCTGGAGCTGTCCGACCGCATCGTCTCCGAGGCGCATCTGACGGCGCTGATGATCACCCACAACATGTCCGACGCGATCCGCCACGGCAACCGTCTCATTATGATGGACGAGGGCCACATCATCCTCGACATTTCCGGCGAGGCGAAGAAGAAGCTCACCAAGCGCGAGCTGATCGACCGCTTTGCCCAGTCGGCCGGCTACCAGCTCGAAACCGACCAGACCCTTTTGAGCAAAAACTGAAAAAACAGAAAAAAGATGCAGACCGCATGGTCTGCATCTTTTTTGCCGTTTGAGGCAGGGCGCTCAGCTCTCCGTCTGCCCGTTCTGCCCCCGAGGCTCGTCCGGCCGACGTGCGCTGCGCGGGCGCGGCAGCGAGGCGGAGAGATCCAGCCCCGTGAGCTGCTTGACGATCCACAAAAAGAACAGCAGCACCAGCAGCGGGATCACACAGGCCGTCACGATCATCACGGCCAGCGTCTCGACAAAGCGGTTGACGGCGTCCACGGCCTTGTCGGTCAGCGAGGCGGTGGTCTCGCTGAGGCGGTCGAGGATCGACTGGATAACGCCCTTGTCCTCCGCCGCGTCGGCGAGCGGGGCCGTCTTGTCCGAGAGCGTCTCGGCCGCGCTGATCGTGCCGTCGATCGATTCGCGGTAAGCCCCGTAGACGAGATCGGAGACCTTAAAGCTCAAGGGAATCAGCAGATACAGCGCGAGGCCCACCGCCGTGAGCTTGAGCGCGAGACGGCGGAACAGCGCCGGATGGCGATAGAGCGAGAGGATGGCGAGCACGCAGGCGCAGGGGATCAGGATCCGAAAGACGCCCGCGCCGATGAGCGTGATCAAAAACTTTTCGGCATAGAGCACCGTCAGGATCAGCAGAAAATATTCCGAAAAATCCGCCAGCTTCCCCGCAATCGGCGTCGCGGTGTCGCCGGGGATGGCCGACACGCCGAATGAAGCCAGCGAGGCCGAGGCCGTCAGCTTCAGGACGTCCTCGGTCTTCTCGTCGATCACCGCGACGGTGGAGGCGTGGGTGGCGGGCGCGCTGGCCCGGTCAGCGAGAAAGAGGAACGAGAACACGGCCAGCAGCACGAGCAGCGCCGCGATCAGCAGTCTTTGCAGTTTCTTTTCCATCGTTGCGCCTCCCGCTTTATGCAAAGTTCAGCTCGACGCGGTATTCCGCCGTGTCGACGAGCGACCCGACGAGTCCGCCGATGAGCGTGCGCGCATTCTTCTCCGCGCGCTCAAGCACGCCGCGTTCGACGGCCTTTTCACGCGCGGTCTGTTCTAATTCGATCAGGGAGTTGTTGAAGTCCGCCGCCGACAGCCGGTTGCCGAGCCCCGCCTTTTCCGAATAGAGCACGAAGCTCTCCGGGTCGATGTCGATGTTTTCGATCGCGGCGGCGGGCAGCGTGATCGTGACGCGCTTTTCCGCCTCGTCCTTTTCGACCTGCGCGCGCGTCAGATCCACGCCGGCGGTCACGACGCCGTCATAGCTCGCGAGATAGCTCGACTCGGTGATGCCGAGATCGATGTTCCACAGCTTTTTGATGCTCGAATAGCTCACGACCTCGGTAAAGTAGTATTCCTCCGTGATGAGGAAGCCCGCCTCCCGCAGCGATTCCTGCACGATCTCGGCGGAGATCTCCTTTTCCACGGTGACGATCTTTTCCACTTCCTTCTCCCGCACGACGACCTCGGCCGACGGCCGCGGCGTGACGGGCGGCAGGGCGTCGGCCTTGCCCGCGGCGCGTACGGCGTGCACGGCGATCAGTACGACGATCAGCACGACGACAAGCACGATCAGACCGATGAGCAGTTTGATCTTTTTCTTTTCGGCAAGCATGGCGCTCTCCTCCCCGGATGTGCAGATTTTATAAACCTATCGTATCACAGGTCTTGTTTTTCGACAAGAATTTCTATACAATAGAAATATCCAGATCTTTCCGGTTACTAAATTTTTTGAGGAGGGAAAGTAAGTTTCATGGAAAAGCATCTGCTCTCCGGCAACGAGGCGATCGCACGCGGGGCGTATGAGGCGGGCGTCCGAGTCTGCTCCGCCTACCCGGGCACGCCGAGCACGGAGATCTTCGAAAACCTGCCGCAGTATAAGGACGAGCTGTACTGCGAATGGGCGCCCAACGAAAAGGTCGCCGTCGAGGTGGCCTACGGCGCGGCGATCGGCGGGGCGAGAAGTCTGTGCGCGATGAAGCACGTCGGCCTCAACGTGGCGGCCGACCCGCTCTTTACCGCCGCCTACAACGGCGTCAACCGCGGCTTTGTCATCGTCACGGCCGACGACCCGAGCATGCATTCGTCCCAGAACGAGCAGGACAACCGCTACTATGCCAGAAGCGCCAAGGTCGCGCTCATAGAGCCGAGCGACTCGCAGGAGTGCATCGACTTTATGAAAGAGGCCTATCGCATCTCGGAAAAGTTCGACATGCCCGTCCTCTTCCGCACGACCACGAACATCTCCCATTCCAAGAGCCTGTGCACGTTCTCCGAGCGGGAGGAGGCCGAGCCCTTCGTCTATGAGCGCAACCAGCGCAAATTCAACTGCGCCCCGGCCAACGCCTACCGCAACCACCCCAAGGTGGAGGCAAATTTAAAGGCGCTCGCGGAATACGGCGAGAGCTGCCCGCTCAACAAGGTCGAATACCGCGGCGGCAAGGTCGGCGTCATCACGGCCTCGATCGCCTATCAGATCGCCAAGGACGTCTTCCCCGAAGACACCTCTTTCCTGAAGCTCGGGCTCACCTATCCGCTGCCGATGGGGCTGATCCGCGAATTTGCCTCAAAGGTCGAGACGCTCTATGTCATCGAGGAGCTCGAGGGCTTTATGGAGGATCAGATCAGGGCCGCCGGCATCCCCTGCATCGGCAAGGAAAAGGTCAGCAACCTCTATGAGCTCAACCCCGAGCGCCTGCGCGAGATGCTCTTCGGCGTCAAGCCGGAGACAAAAGAGCTCCCCGTCAAGGCCGTGCCGCGCCCGCCGGTGCTCTGCCCCGGCTGCCCGCACCGCGGCTTCTTCTATACGATGTCCAAGGGCAAAAACTATGTCATCGGCGGCGACATCGGCTGCTATACCCTCGGCGGCGCCGCGCCCCTGGGCGCGATGGATACCTGCGTGTGCATGGGCGGCGGCTTCTCCGTCGCGATGGGCCTGTCCAAGGCCTTCGCCGCGACGGGCCAGCAGAAAAAGGTCTTCGGCGTTGTGGGCGACTCGACCTTCTTCCACTCCGGCATGACCGGCGCGGCCGAGATCCTCTATAACAAGGGCGCGGTCATCCCCGTCGTGCTGGACAACCACATTACCGGCATGACCGGCCACCAGGACAACCCCGGCTCCGGCTACACCCTGCAGGGCGAGATCGCCGCGGCCATTAAAATTGAGGACGTGCTCCACGCCTTCGGCTATGAAAACGTCATCATCGTCGATCCCCAGGACCTCACGGCCATGCAGAAGGCCGTGGACGACGCGCTGGCCTCCGCCGTGCCCGCGGCGATCATCTGCCGCAGGCCCTGCCTGCTCATCAAGCGCATCCGCCACGATATCGGCCTCTGCGAGGTCGACCGCGAGAAGTGCATCGGCTGCAAAAAGTGTCTGAAGGTCGGCTGCCCGGCCGTGAGCATCCGGGACGGCAAATCCGCGATCGACCCCGGCCAGTGCGTGGGCTGCACGGTCTGCGCGCAGGTCTGCCCGGTGGGCGCGATCACGAGAAAGGAGAGCAGGTAATGGCTACGAAACATGCGATCCTCGTCGGCGTCGGCGGCCAGGGCGCGATCCTGACGGCCAAGGTGCTCGTCGGCGGACTGATGAAGGCGGGCTATGACGTCAAAATGAGCGAGGTCCACGGCATGAGCCAGCGCGGCGGCAGCGTCTCGACCCAGGTGCACTGGGGCGAGAAGGTCTATTCTCCCATCATCGGCAAGGGCGCGGCGGATATCCTCGTCGCGTTTGAAAAGATGGAGGCCGTGCGCTACGCCGATTTCCTGAAGCCGGACGGCGTCGCCGTGATCAACGACTATGCGATGCCCTCCGCCACGACGGCGGCGGGGCTGGCCGAATACCCGGAGGGCTGCCTCGAGGCGATGGAGGGCGCTTTCAGGTGCTACACGCTCGACGCGGCGAAGCTCGCCGCCGAGCTCGGCAACGGCAAGTGCATGAACATCGTGCTCTTCGGCGCGATGACCCACGCGCTCGGCATGGACGAGATCGACTGGGAGTCGGTCATCCGCGAGACCGTGCCGCCGAAGTTCCTCGAGCTGAACCTCAAGGCCTACCGCGCCGGACGCGAAGCCATCCGATAACAAACAACAGGCAGTGAAAACGCAACGTTTTCACTGCCTGTTTGTTCTTGATCCGCAAGATCATTCGCGGGTGTAGCTCCAGCCTGAGACGGATTCATAGGTTTTCATGTAAAACCGCTCAAAGGTGTGTGTGCCGGGGCCGTACCACTGCTCGTATTCCATCGTCGGGTCAAAGATGTAGGGCACGCCGTCGATGGTGATCTCCGCCCAGCCGTGCGGGTTGTGGAAGGTGCCGACCGTCCCGCTGTAACAGACCGTTTCATAGCCGATGGCGCGCGAGAGCGCCCAGAAGGTCGCGGCGTAGGAATAGCAGTTGCCCTTTCCGGTGGAGAGCATCCGGTAGGCCTCCGTGGTCTCCCAGCCCGTTTCGCCGGTTTCGTAGCGCTCTGCCCGCAGGTAGAAGGAATCGTTCAGCACAAAGTCATAGACGATGCGCAGCATCTCCTCCCGGCTCATGGAGGCGGGATCGACCAGCTCGGTGAGCTTGCGGCGCACCAGCACGTCCAGCTCGGGATCGCCCGTGGACACGATGCCGTTTTCGTCAAAGAACAGCTCGCCCACCTGCTCTCCGACGGCGGGGCTGCCGTCCGCCTTGATGGCGCGGTATGCGATCCCGTCAAAGAAGAAGCCTTCGCTCTGCAGGGGCAGCGGCGTGCTGTCGGTCCAGACCTCTTCGTCCGCATCCCGGCGCAGGCTGTGCGGGATCACGGCCTCCGCGATCGCCGTAAAATAGCTGTCGCTGCTGCTGATGTCCGCAATGGTGCCTGTCAGCGAGAGATCCGTATGATGCATGCCGCTGCGTCCGGTCAGCTGGTTGAACAGACGCGCCGCCTCTTTGCGCGGCACGATATCGTAGGGGGAAAGCGAAAAGTCGTCCAGCCAGCCCTTTTCGGCCGCCAGACAGAAGGCGGGGTAATAGGGGCTGTCAGCCGGGACGGAGGAAAAGCTTTGCTCCGTCTCAGCGGCGGGGAAGAGCCGGGCAAGGAGGTTCAGCAGCTCGCCGTAGAGGACCTCGTCCTCCGGGTGCAGCCGTACGCCTTCGAGAAGACCCAGATCCTTGAGCGTCGCGGCCGCCTCATAGCAGGCATCGTCCTGCGCGACGTCGGCAAAATAACCGGAGCCGACGCCGTTGATCTCCAGCAGGGTGTAGAGCGCCTGCACCAGCTCGCCTTTTTTCAGCGCGTCGTTGGGGTGGAACATGCCATCGGCGTCCAGAAAGAGATACGGCGCGTGAACGTCGGCGAGACGCTCGTCCCGGAAGACGACGGCAAACTGCGCCGCGTAGCCTTTGCTTTCGGTGACGGTGTGGGCGCCGGGCTCAAGGGCTTTACCCTCGGCGTCGACCCAGCACAGGAAGGTATATCCCGGAACAACCGGATCCTCGGGCGGCGTAAAGCTCTCGCCCTCCCGGACGGTGAAGCTGATCGGCTCCTGGCCCGGGACACTGAAGCTGAGCGCGTATTCCGTCGGGGCTTCTTCCGTTTCCGCTCCGGCGCTCTGGGGCAGCGCGGAGAGGGACGCCGCCGGCGTCCCGGCCGGGCGCAGCATCTGCCAGATCACGGTTGCGGACAGTGCCAGCACAAGAAGGAAAAGAAGCAGGCTGATACGCTTCCAGCGCCGGACTTTGGATTTGCGTCTTCCATGGGATGTCGTTCTCTCTGTTGACATGGATCTGATCTTCTTATGGCGCGCCGCCGGCGATGCGTCGGGTCCGCGCGCGTTCTTTCCTTTCTTTTTTTATGCGGACCGGCGGGGCGTCAGTAGCCCTCGACCTCATACTGTCCGGCCTGGGCACGGATCTTGTTCATCCAGCAGCGGTGGCACATCGCGACATAGCTGTCGTTGCCGCCAAGCAGGATCTGCCCGCCGGAGGTAACGACGCGGCCGTTGGCGTCGATGCGCGCGTTGACCGTGGCCTTGCGCCCGCAGGAGCAGACGGTCTTGATCTCGGTCAGCGAGTCGGCCAGCTCCATCAGCCGCGCCGAGCCGGGGAAGAAGTGCGTCAGAAAATCGGTGCGCAGCCCGAAGCACAGCACGGGCAGATCCTCCTCGTCGACGAGGGCGCGCAGCTGGTCGATCTGCGCGGGGGTAAAGAACTGGGCCTCGTCGGTGATGATCACGTCGTGGCGGCCGGCGGCGCGATAAGCCCGGATGATGTCCTGCTCGGGCGTGATGATCTGGGCGCGCGCTTCAAGCCCGATGCGGCTGCGGATGATGTCGGCGCCGTCGCGCGTGTCGACGCTGGGCTTGATGAGCCACACGCTCATGCCCTTTTCCTCATAATTGAATTTGGTGATCAGCGCCTGGGCGGACTTTGACGAGCCCATTGCGCCGTATTTGAAATACAGCTTGGCCATGGGGTTTATTCTTCCTCTCCGTAAATATGCGACTGGACGCGCGCGACGACCATGCGCATCGCGACCTTGTTGTGCCCGCCCTCGGGGATAATAAGGTCGGCATAGCGCTTGCTCGGCTCGACGAACTGCTCGTGCATGGGCTTGACAGTCGTGAGATACTGGTCGATCACGCTCTCGAGACTGCGGCCGCGGTCGCGCACGTCGCGCTTGATACGGCGCAGGATGCGCACGTCGGCGTCCGTGTCGACATAGAGCTTGATGTCCATGAGGTCGCGCAGCTCCTTCGAGGCATAGATCAGAATGCCCTCGACGATGACGACCTTGGCGCTCTTGACGACGATCGTCTTGTCGCTGCGGTCGTGGACGGAATAATCGTACACCGGGCAGACGACGTCCTTCCCGGCCTTGAGATCGCGCACCGCCTGGACCAGCAGGTCGGTATCGAAGGCGTCGGGATGGTCATAGTTCAGCTTGGCGCGCTCCTCATAGGGCATGTCGTGGTGCGCCTTGTAATAGTTGTCGTGATAGATGACGGAGACATCGGCGCCGAAGCGCTGCATCAGCCGCCTGGTGATCGTGGTCTTGCCGCTGCCGGTCCCGCCGGCGAGACCGATGATCATAACATCGCTCATATTCGCTCTCCTCCGCGTTTTCTCTTTTTCGCCTTATTCTACCACATGCCTCGCCGCGTTTCAATTTGACTTTTGGTTTTTCTGCTTATATAATCGAAGAAAAAAACGGGAAACTTTTTAAGGAGGAAGAGAAACATGTCTATCCCCACCCCTCACATCAACGCCAAGGCCGGCGAGATCGCCAAGACCGTGCTGATGCCGGGCGATCCGCTGCGCGCCAAGTTTATTGCCGAGACCTTTCTGACCGACCCGAAGCTTGTCAACAATGTCCGCGGCGTCCAGGGCCACACCGGAACGTGGAAGGGCGTGCCGGTCACGGTCATGGCCTCCGGCATGGGCATCCCGTCGATCAGCATTTACAGCTGGGAGCTTTTCCACTATTACGACGTCGACAACATCATCCGCATCGGCTCGGCCGGCGCGCTGAGCGACGAGCTGGACGTCATGGACATCGTCATCGGCCAGGGCGCCTGCACCAACTCCGTTCTGCCGAGCACCTTCGGCACCCCCGGCGCCTATGCGCCGATCGCGGACTGGGAGCTGATGGAAAAGGCCGTCGAGGCGGCCAAGGAGCACGGCGCCAAGTTCAAGGTCGGCAACATCCTCTCGTCCGACAACTTCTATGCCGCCGAGGGTCAGGGCGCCAACGATCTGTGGAAACGCATGGGCGTGCTCGCCATCGAGATGGAGGCGGCGGGGCTGTATGCCAACGCGGCCTATGCGAAAAAGCGTGCGCTGTGCATCTGCACGATCTCTGACCATCTGTACAAGGCGCAGTATCTCTCGGCCGAGGAGCGCCAGACCTCCTTCACCCAGATGATGGAAATTGCCCTCGACACCGCCGTAAAGATGGCAGAAATGAAATGAAATAACAGGACACGAGCCCGCAGACCGGAACGGCCTGCGGGCAGTTCTTTCCTCCGCTGCGGCGCCGAAGGCGCAAAAAAAGGCCGAAGCATGCGCTTTCTACTTGATTTAGCTTCCGACAAATGGTATAATATCATGCGGCGTGTGGGAAACACGCCGGATAGGACAAATAAAAAAATACGTATGGAGGAACAAACATGAAAAAGATTCTCGCACTCGTCCTCGCGCTGTGCATGATCTTCGCCCTCGCCGCCTGCGGCCAGAGCGCTGCTCCCGCTGCCGAGGCTCCTGCTGCCGAAGCTCCTGCCGCCGAAGAGGCTGCCGTCTCTGCCGACGACATCAGCGATGAGATGACCTCTGCCGATGGCAAGTATGAAGTTGCCTTCGTCACCGACGTCGGCCAGCTCAAGGACAAGTCCTTCAACCAGGGAACGTTTGACGGTGTCAAGCTGTATGCCAACGCCAACGGCCTGAGCTACAAGTACTACCAGCCCGCCAACGGCGACCAGGCCACCGACGACGACCGTTACGACGCCATGAAGGCCGCTGCCGACAACGGCGCGAAGGTCATTGTCTGCGCCGGCTTCATGCAGGGCAACGCCCTTGCCAAGGCCGCTGCCGAGTTCACCGATGTCAAGTTCGTCTTCGTTGACGGCTGGGCATTCGACGGCCTCAACAACATCGCCGGCATCGCCTTCAAGGAAGAGCAGTGCGGCTACCTTGCCGGTTACGCGACCGTCAAGGAAGGCTTCACCAAGCTCGGCTTCTGCGGCGGCGGCGGCGGAACCAACCCGGCTTGCTGCCGTTACGGCTACGGCTTCGTCCAGGGCGCCGCTGCGGCTGCCAAGGAAATGGGCGTTTCCGTTGACATGAACTACTCCTGGCTCTACGGCGCCTCCTTCTCCGCTTCCCCCGAACTGCAGACTCTTGCGAACGGCTGGTATGAGGCCGGCACCCAGGCAATCTTCGCCTGCGGCGGCTCCATGTTCGCCTCCGTCGCTGCTGCCGCTTCCGCCAACGACGGCGCGGTCATCGGCGTTGACGTTGACCAGTCCTTCGAGTCCGACACGGTCATCACCTCCGCTATGAAGGGTCTGTCCGACTCTGTCGTGTGGGCTCTGACCAAGGCCTATGACGGCACTTGGGAAGAGATCGGCGGCGTTGCCACCAGCCTCGGCGCCAAAGAGAACGCTGTCGGCCTGCCTGTTGCCACCTGGTCCCTCAAGGGCTGGACGGTCGAAGAGTATCAGCAGATGCTCCAGGACATCATCGACGGCAAGATCGTTATCGACGACAACTATGAGAACCTCGCCGGTACCGATTCCCTCACGCTGAACGTGATCGAGTAATTTCAATCATTCGCAAAAAAAGGAAAGCTTTCGGGCTTTCCTTTTTTTGTTGCGGTGAGGAGCAAAAATCTTGCAATTACGCGCTGTTTCAAATATAATTGAGTTACTGTAGATTTCAGCAGAATTCGGGAAAGAAAGCAGGTGGCGCTTATGAACGAGGCAAATCAATATGTCATTGAGATGCTTCACATCACCAAGGAATTCCCCGGCATCAAAGCGAACGACGACATCACCCTGCAGCTGAAAAAAGGCGAGATCCACGCGCTTCTGGGTGAAAACGGCGCAGGAAAATCCACATTGATGAGTGTCCTTTTCGGATTGTATCAGCCGGAGGCCGGCGAGATCCGCAAGGACGGAAAGACCGTGCAGATCAACAACCCCAACGACGCGACGGCGCTCCACATCGGCATGGTACACCAGCACTTCAAGCTCGTTGAGGTATTCACGGTGCTGGACAACATTATTCTCGGCGCCGAGGATACGAAGCTCGGCTTCCTGCAGAAGAAGCAGGCGCGCAAAAAGGTCGAGGAGCTGATGAACAAATACGGGCTGCTGGTCGATCTCGACGCGAAGGTGGAAGACATCACCGTCGGCATGCAGCAGCGCACCGAGATCCTGAAGATGCTGTACCGTGACAACGAGATCCTGATCTTCGACGAGCCGACGGCCGTTCTGACGCCGCAGGAGATCGACGAGCTGATGCAGATCATGAAGAACCTTGCCAAGGAGGGCAAGTCCATCCTCTTCATATCCCATAAGCTCAACGAGATCATGGAGGTGGCCGACCGCGTCACGGTCCTGAGAAAAGGCAAATACGTCGGCACGGTCAACACAAAGGACACCAACAAGCAGGAGCTTTCGAACATGATGGTCGGCCGTCCCGTCCAGCTTGAGGTCGTAAAAACCCCCGCCCAGCCGAAGGACGTCGTGCTGCACGTGGAAAACATGTGCGTCGCCTCCAAGCTTCACAAGCGCAACGCGGTCAACAACGTCTCCTTTGACGTGCGCGCGGGCGAGATCGTCTGCATCGCCGGCATCGACGGCAACGGACAGACGGAGTTCGTCTTCGGCCTTACCGGGTTGGAGCCGCTTTCGGGCGGCAAGATCGAGCTTTGCGGCGAGGATATTTCCAAAGCCTCCGTCCGCCAGCGCGGCGCGTATATGAGCCACATCCCCGAGGACCGTCATAAGCACGGCCTGGTGCTGGATTTCACGCTGGAGCAGAACTTGGTCCTCCAGCGCTATCAGGAGCCCGACTTTCAGCAGGGCGGCTTTATCCGCTTTGACGAGGTGCGCAAGTACGCCGAGGGACTGATCGAAAAGTTCGACGTCCGCTCCGGCCAGGGCCCGGTCACGGTGGCGCGCAGCATGTCCGGCGGGAACCAGCAAAAGGCCATCATCGCCCGCGAGCTGGACCGCAACCGGCCGCTCGTCGTTGCCGTGCAGCCCACACGAGGTCTCGACGTCGGCGCGATCGAGTACATCCACAGCCAGCTTGTCGCCCAGCGCGACGAGGGAAAAGCGATCCTGCTCGTCTCACTGGAGCTCGACGAGGTGCTGAGCCTCTCCGACCGGATCCTCGTCATGTATGAGGGCGAGATCGTCGGCGAGCTGGATCCGAAGAAGACCACCGCACAGGAGCTCGGCCTGTATATGGCCGGCGCCAAGCGCAGCGAGAAGGGAGGAGAGCAGGCATGAGTTTTTGGAAAAAAGAGAGCACGCAAAAGATCCTCGCCTCACTCATCTCCATCCTGATCGGCCTGGCCGTCGGAGCAGTCGTTGTTCTGATCGTCGGCCTCTTCAACAAGAGCATCTCTCTGAAAGGAGCATGGGAAGGCATCCGCCTGATCTTCGTCGGCATCCTATCCACGGGTCGCGATGTAAACGGTACGCTGACCTGGGGCTTCAACCCTGCGAGCATCGGCAATATGCTCTTCCGTGCAACGCCGCTTGTCATGACCGGCCTTTCGGTCGCGCTGGCGTTTAAAACGGGTCTTTTCAACATCGGCGCGCCGGGACAGTATCTCATGGGCACGCTGGCCACGCTTTTTATCGCGCTGAGCATCCCCGCCGGCGCGCTTCCCGGCTGGCTGGTCTGGCTGCTTGCCTTCTCCGGCGGCGTTCTGGCCGGCATGCTCTGGGGCGCGATCCCGGGGCTTGTCAAGGCATTCCTGAACATCAACGAGGTGCTGGCCTGCATCATGACCAACTGGATCGCGGCAAACCTCGTCACATGGGCCTTTGACGCGAGCAATCTGAAAAACATGGTGGAGGGAACAAAGTCGGGCTATATCTACAAGACGACCTACGGTCTCGTGGACGGCACCTATGTGGACGGCGCGGGCGTCGCGACGGCAAAGCTCGGCCTCAACAAGCTCTTCCCCGGCTCGCAGATCAACGCGGGCATTCTGGTGGCGATCCTGCTCGCCGTCGGGGTGTATATCCTCATCAGCAAGACGACACTCGGCTATGAGCTGAAGGCCTGCGGGGCGAACCGCCACGCGGCGCGCTATGCCGGTATCCATGACAAGCGCAACATCGTCCTGTCCATGGCGCTCTCCGGCGGTCTGGCGGCAGCCGGCGCCTCGCTGTATTTCCTCTCCGGCAATACGGAGTTTTTCTGGTCCACCTACCAGTCGCTTCCCGCCGCGGGCTTCAACGGGATCCCCGTCGCGCTGCTTGCGCTGAACAATCCCATCGGCGTGATATTCTCGGCCATCTTCATGGCCATGCTTGACGTCGTCGGCCTGCAGCTGACGAATCTCACGGCCTATAACGAATACATCACCAACGTCATCATAGCCGTGATCGTGTATCTCTCCGCGTTCTCGCTGGCGATCCGCATGCTGATCTCCGGCAGGAGGAAAAAGAGGGAGAAACGCGCGGAGGACAAAGCGGCGCCGCCCGCGCCCCCGGAGGAAAAAGCCGCCGGAGACAAGGCGGAGAGCGCGAAAGGAGGGGAAAACGCATGACATTTCTTATTCAACAGACGCTGATCTATGCCGTTCCCCTGATGATCGTTGCGCTCGCGGGCGTTTTCTCCGAACGAAGCGGCATCATCAACCTGGCGCTGGAAGGCATCATGATCTTCGGCGCGTTTATGGGCGTTTTGTTTGTCAACCTTGCGCAGACGGCCGGCTGGTTCATCGAGGCCAAGGCCGCAGGCAACTGGCTTGCGCTGCAGGGATTTGAGGTCCTGGCGATGCTGGTGGCTGCGGCGATGGGCGCGCTATTCTCTCTGCTGCTGAGCTTTGCGTCCATCAACCTGCGCGCCGACCAGACCATCGGCGGTACGGCGCTGAACCTGATGGCGCCGGCACTGGTGCTGTTCTTTATCCGCATGATCGCAAACCAGAACACGCTGCAGATGGCCACGGGCGACTCGGCGAGCTGGTTCATGATCAAAAAGAGCACGCTCGGCTTTGAAAAGAACGCAGATCTGGGCTTTTTGGGCAACACGCTGCTCAACAAGGTCTATCTTGCGACCTATCTCTGCATTCTGATCTTCGTCGTACTTTCGATCATCCTGTACAAGACACGCTTTGGCCTGCGCCTGCGCTCCTGCGGTGAAAACCCGCAGGCAGCGGACAGTCTCGGCATCAATGTGTACAAGATGCGCTATGCCGGCGTTTCGATCTCCGGCGCCCTCGCGGGAATGGGCGGCTTCGTCTATTCGCTCACGACGGCCAACTGCACCTCCAACGGCGACGTCGCGGGTTTCGGCTTCCTGGCGCTGGCCGTTATGATCTTCGGCAACTGGAAGCCGCTGAACATTGCTGCAGCCAGCCTGCTGTTCGGCCTTTTCAAATGCATCGCGGCGGCGTATTCAAGCCTGGACATCAATGGCGACGGCGTGTACATGCTCTCGCAGATCGGCATCAGCTCGCATCTCTACCGGATGCTGCCGTATATCATCACGCTGCTGGTGCTTGCGTTCACGTCCAAGGGCTCCCGCGCGCCGAAGGCGGAAGGTATTCCCTACGACAAGGGAAGCCGCTGATCGCGGCAAAGAAAACGGACAGGCGAGAGCCTGTCCGTTTTTCTTGACTTTCCCCCCTCGCGGGGTATAATGACCATCGGACAGCGAAATCAATCGGGGACTCGATTGATTTCGCTGCCAAATGTCAGATTTGGCAGCGAAGGATTATGATAATATAATCATTCGCCCGATGCTCATTGCAAGGAATATATGGCAAAACAGCCGTGCTGTTTTGCTGCGCCGCAAAAACGGCGCGGCGAAAAACGGTTCGTTTTTTCGCCATCATATATTTATTAAATAATCAGGCAAAAAACAAGGAGGAAACCATACATGAATATGTATCTTGATATCGCACCCGAGGTCAAAGCCGCGCTGGAGGCCGGGAAGCCGGTCGTCGCGCTCGAGAGCACGATCATCTCCCACGGCATGCCCTATCCGAAAAACGTGGAGACCGCGCTGCGCGTCGAGCAGACGATCCGCGACAACGGCGCCGTCCCCGCGACGATCGCCGTGATCGGCGGCCGTCTCAAGGCCGGACTGAGCCATGAGGAGATCGAGCATCTCGGCAAGGCCGGCCGCGCCGTCGCCAAGGCCAGCCGCCGCGACCTGCCCGCGCTTGTCGCGCGCAAGGCCGACGGCGCCACCACCGTGACGACCACGATGATCATCGCCCACATGGCCGGCATCAAAATCTTTGCCACCGGCGGCATCGGCGGCGTGCACCGCGGCGCCGAGACGACGATGGACATCTCCGCCGATCTCGAGGAGCTCGCCCAGACGCCGGTGATGGTCGTCTGCGCGGGGGCCAAGTCGATCCTCGACCTGGGGCTGACGCTTGAATATCTCGAGACCAAGGGCGTGCCCGTGATCGGCTACGGCACGGACGAGCTGCCCGCCTTCTACACCCGGCAGAGCGGCTTTGGCGTGGACTACCGCGTCGACAGCCCCGAAGAGCTCGCCGCCATGTTCCGCGTGCAGCGTGAGCTGGGCTATCGCGGCGGCATGCTGGTCACCAATCCGATCCCGGAGCAGTATGCCATGGACAAGACCGTGATCGACGCCGCCATCGAGCAGGCGCTGCGCGAGTGCGCCGAGCAGGGCGTCCACGGCAAGGAGACCACGCCCTTCCTGCTGGCACGCGTCGTCGAGCTGACCGGCGGCGAGAGTCTCGAGAGCAACATCCGTCTCGTGCTGAACAATGCTGCCCTCGCGGCGAGAACGGCCGCCGCGCTGACGGCCTGACGTGCATTTCATGACAGGAAAGCTGCGAGTTTTGACATGCGGCGTGTCCTGGAATAATATTGTGCTATAATGAGCGGCGCTTGAGACGTCCGGCCGTTTCCTAATGGCGTCACTCCGGCAAGTGAAGCGATCGGGTCCCTCTGCGGCCGTCGCCTCAGGCAACAACACCCCCGGGTTTCCCCGGGGGTGTTGCTGTTTCTTTTCCGCCCTCAGCGCAGCAGCGGCTGGAGCTGCCTGCCCTCCAGCGCGGCGGCCACCGTCTCGCCGAGCAGCGAGAAGTCTGCCTGCAGCGAGCAGGGCTTTCGAAGCGGATCGTCCTGCCCAAAGGGAACAAAATACACGTTTTTGCGGTTTAGAAGCCGCGCGATCGACTCCGCCGAGCCGGAGAGCGCGTCGTTGGTGGAGAAGGCGATGACGAGCGGCCGGCTGTTGCGCAGATGCGCCTTGGCGGCCATTGTGACGGCGCTGTCGGTGATGCCGTGAGCGAGCTTGGAGAGTGTGTTGCCCGTACACGGGGCGATCAGCAGCGCGTCAAGACCCACTGTGGGGCCGAGCGGCTCAGCCTCCGCGATCGTCGTAATGACCTTTCTGCCTGTCAGATCCATCAGCCGCCGGATATGCGCCGCCGCCGTGCCGAAGCGCGTGTCCGTTTCGGCGGCGGTGTCACTCATGATCGGATAGAGATCATAGTCCCCCGCAAGCGCCTCGGCGTTTGCAAAGAGCTTTTCATACGTACAGTACGAGCCGCACAGCGCGAGCCCCAGCTTTTTCTTTTCCATCGTTATTCCTCCTCTTCCAGCGCGGCATAGATCGCCTCGCACATGATCTCGGCTGCGCGGCGCGGCGCATAGCGTCCGGGCAGCCCCGGCGCCGCAAGCACGCGCAGCCCGATGTTTTCGGCGAGCGTCCTGTCAAAGCCGCCCGGCGCAGAGGCGAGCTCCAGCACCAGCGCGTCCTCCGCCGCGGCGCACAGAAGCCCGCCGTCGAGCACGCGGGCCGGCACGGTGTTCACGATGAAATCAAAGCCGCCGAGAAGCCCCTCGAGCTCGGTGAAATCACAGCTCTCCGCCCCGAGGGCACGGGCCGTGACACGCGCGTCCGCCCGCCGCGCCGCCACGCAGACAGAAGCGCCCAGCCCCAGCAGCCGCAGCGTGAGCAGCTTCGCGATCCGCCCCCAGCCGCAGACGAGCACACGGCTGCGCCAGAGCGTTTTGTCGCTGTTTGCCATCAGCTCGCCGATCGCACCCTCGGCCGTGACGGCTGCGTTGAGCGCGGCAAAATCCGCCCGCCGCGTCAGATCCTCGACGCTCAGCCCCTGGCGCAGCGCCGAGAGACAGAGCGTGTCGCCAAGCCTCCCGCCGAACAGCCGCTGCCCCTGCCAGAGCGAGGAGACGAGCTCCTCGGTGCGCAGCTGCTCACCGGAGAGCGGCGTCAGAAGAAAGCCGCCCGCTTCCGCGGGCGTCGGCAGCACCACGCAGTCCGCGCCGTAGACGCAGCCCTGGATGCAGCCCGCCTTGGGGATCTCCCGGGGCAGCTCGGCGCGCTCGAGCGCGTATGTGCAGACCCGGTGGCCGTCCCGCCACAGCAGCCCGGCGAGAAAGACAAGCCGCGCATCCCCGCCGACGATCGCAAATTTCAATCGCATCACCTCCGCATCTCATTGTATTCCGACTGCGGCGGCGGGGTGTTTCTTTGTTGCCTTTTCCGATCGCCTATGGTAAATTAAAGTGGAAAAACAGGAAAGGTCGTGCGCATATGAGCAGAGCTGACGAGATCTTTATCGCAAACTGCAGGGATATATTGGACAACGGCGTCTGGGACACCGACCGGGCGGTGCGTCCCCGCTGGGAGGACGGCGCGCCCGCCCACACCGTCAAAAAATTCGGCATCGTCAACCGCTATGACCTCTCGGAGGAGTTCCCGATCCTGACGCTGCGCCGCACTTACTGGAAGAGCGCGATCGACGAGCTTTTGTGGATCTGGCAGCAGAAGAGCAACAACGTCCACGACCTGCGCACCCGCGTGTGGGACGCCTGGGCGGACGAAAACGGCTCGATCGGCAAGGCCTACGGCTATCAGCTGGGCGTGAAGCACCACTATCCCGAGGGCGATATGGATCAGGTCGACAAGGTCATCTGGGACTTGAAGCACAATCCCGCCTCGCGCCGGATCATGACGAACATCTATACCTTTGCGGACTTAAGCGAAATGGCGCTCTACCCCTGCGCGTATTCGATGACCTTCAACGTCAGCGGCAATAAGCTCAATGCGATCCTGAACCAGCGCTCCCAGGACATGCTGGCCGCGAACAACTGGAACGTCGTGCAGTACGCCGTGCTGACGATGATGATGGCGCAGGTCGCGGGCTTTGAGCCGGGCGAGTTCATCCACGTGATCGCCGACGCGCACATCTATGACCGCCACGTGCCCGCCATCGAGGAGATCATCGCGCATGAGCCCAAGCCCGCGCCGAAGTTTATCATTGACCCCGCGGTCAAGGACTTCTACGCCTTTACGCGCGACAGTTTTCGGGTAGAGGGCTATGAGTATTCGGAGTTTACCGGCAAGATCCCGGTCGCGGTGTAAGAGAGGGGAGAGAAAAGCATGGATGCAATCGTTGCGGTCTATTCCGACTGGGGCATCGGCGACGGCGGCACCCAGCCCGTCGTGCTGCACGCCGACCGCGCGCATTTCCGCGCATACACCGCCGGCGCGGCGGTGATCGTGGGGCGCAAAACGATGGAGGATTTCCCCGGCGGACGGCCGCTCAAGGGACGTCACAACATCGTCGTGACCCGGCAGAACCTCACGATCGAAGGCGCCGAGGTCGCCCGCTCCACCGACGAGGCGCTTTTCCTTGCGGCAAAATACGATAAATGCTACGTCATCGGCGGGGCCAGCGTGTTTCGCCAGTTTTTCCCGTATCTCGACCGCGTGGAGATCACGAAGATCGACCTTGCGCCGCGCTCTGACAGCTTCTTCCCGGATCTCGACGCCGATCCCGACTGGGTCTGCGCCGCGCAGGGCGACTGGCAGGAGGAGGACGGGATCCGCTTTTGCTTTTGCACATACGAAAGAAAGGACAGGAATTAAGCGATGGAAGCGATGGATAAAAAGCTGCGGGAATACGCGCGGCTGCTCGTCGAGGTGGGCGTGAATCTGCAGAAGGGCCAGACGCTGGTGATTCGCTCGCAGGTGGACTGCGCGCCGTTTGCGCGCCTGTGCGAGGAGGCGGCCTATGCCGCCGGTGCGCGCGAGGTCGTGATGGACTGGGGCGACGAGCAGAGCACGCGCCTGCACTATCTGCACGCCGCGGACGAGCTTTTCGACCAGGTGCCGGAATGGAAAAAGACGTTCGGCAACGGCTATGCCGAGGCCGGCGCGCTTTTCCTTTCCATCAGCAGCGGCGACCCCGAGATCTTCAAGGACGTCGATCCCGAACGCCTGCTGCGCAGCAGCCGCGCCTACGGAAAGGCGATGGAGCCCTTCCGCTCCCGCCTGATGGCCAACCGCAACGTCTGGTCGATCGGCGCGATCCCGGTCGAGAGCTGGGCAAAAAAGGTGTTTCCCGCCCTGGACGGGAAAGAAGCGCTCGAGAGGCTGTGGGACGCGGTGTTCAAGTCCGTGCGCATCACCGGTGCGGGCGACGCCGTGGAGAAATGGCGCGCGCACGAGGCGATGCTGCGCGCACGCGTTGAAAAGCTCAACGCCTGGCACTTTGAATCGCTGCATTATCGCAACGCGCTCGGCACCGACCTTGTCGTGCGCCTGCCGAAGGAGCATCTCTGGGCCGGCGGCAGCAGCGCCACGCCCGAGGGACAGCGCTTCATCGCCAACATGCCCACCGAGGAGATCTTCACCGCGCCGCTGCGCGACGGCGTCGACGGCGTGGTCTGCGCCGCGATGCCGCTGGTGCTCAACGGCAACCTCGTCGAGGGGATCCGCTTTGTCGTCCGCGGCGGCAAGATCGTCGAGGCGCACGCAGACCGCGGCGAGGACGTGCTGAAGGCCGAGCTCTCCGTGGACGAGGGAGCCACGCACTTCGGCGAGGCCGCGCTCGTGCCCTATGACAGCCCGATCCGCAACCAGGAGATCCTCTTCTATGACACGCTCTTTGACGAGAACGCCGCCTGCCACCTGGCCTTTGGCGACGCGTATCCCGAGTGTGTGCGCGGCGGCGAGGATATGACGGCCGAGGAGCTGGCCGCGGCGGGGCTGAATCACTCGGACACGCATGTCGATTTCATGATCGGCACGCACGACCTCTCCATCGTCGGCACGAGGGCGGACGGGGAAGA
This sequence comes from Clostridiales bacterium UBA6981, assembly GCA_002450075.1. Lineage (GTDB taxonomy): Bacteria > Bacillota > Clostridia > Oscillospirales > Oscillospiraceae > Limivicinus. Next base: position 11,596 of record DJYJ01000060.1, on the reverse strand, counting down.
GATCGCGGTATTCGAAAACGGCAATTTTACGTTCTGATCTCGTTCCAAACGATCCGAAAACACGGCAAGGGCTGCCGCGGCCATGGCCGCAGCAGCCCTTGCTTTATCGTCGATATACAAATAATTACTTCACCAAAGTCGTGCCGGGATAGTAATGTGCCAGGATCTGCCGGTAGTCCGCGCCAAGACGCGCCATCTTATCCGCACCGTATTGACTCATCCCCACGCCGTGGCCGAAGCCGGTCACGGTAAAGGTGAAGGCGGAGGAATCGTAAGTAAGCTCAAAGGCCGTGGAGCGAAGGGAGAAGAGGGAACGGAGCTCGATCCCGCTCACCTCCACCCCGCCGAGAACAAGCGAGGCCACGCGTCCGCTGCCGTCGCGCCGCAGCGCGCCTATCCATTGATCCTCCGGCCCCGAGAAGTCCGCCTCGGGATGCGCGGAGAGCACCGTGTCACGGAAGTCGATAGGGCTGCAGCGCAGCGTACTGATGTAGTTCGGGACGTCGTCGGCCGTCTCCGGGCTCGAAACACTGACGAGATACGGCACCGCGCTCCACACGTCGGCGCTGTTCTCCGTCGCCGAGGCGGAGGACGAGTGAAAAGCGGCAAAGACCGGCTGCCCTCCGGCGGCAAGATACTCGCCGTATGTAAGATCGACGGCTGAACGTATTTTTTCATAATTCGCATCGTAATCCTCTCCCCATTTCGTCCGCAGCTGTTCGTCGCTCTGCCAGGCCTGGCAGCAGCGATAGTCGGTGCACACCTGCGCCTCGCCGTGCTTGGAAAACGAGGCGCAGTACAGCGCATAGGTCCTGGCCGCGACGGCCTGGGCCCTGAGCGCCTCGGCGTGGAAGCCTGGCGGCATCTCGGCGGAAACGACGCCGGTGAGATAGTCCTGCGTGTCCATCGCCGTGACCGTTCCGTCCGGCAGCAGCACCGTGAGCCTGTCCGGGGCGGGAAGGGCCGCGGGCTCAGGAGCGTCCGGCAGCGGCGAGGGCGTGACCGGATCGGCCGCGCGGGGAAGCACAGAGGGCGGCGCCTCGTCCACCGCGGCCGTCGGCGTCGGATTTACCGCCCCGGAGCTTTTCTGCGCGCCCTGCCCGCCGAGATCGGCCAGAAAGGGCAAGCCCACCGCGACCATGAGCGCGATATAGGCATAGAGGATCGTTCGTTTCATGCTTTTCTCCCGCTTGTCCGCCCCAGGGTGGGCGGCTACTTGACTGTGAATACAAAAAAGGGTACAATCTACCCAGTATTATTCTATTTGAGCGAGATGGAAAATATGCAAAAAGATGCTTTGGAAAAAACCTGTTACGTCGGCGGCGCGGGCGCCTTCGGCGTTTTTATCCGCTGGCTGCAGACCCAGATCGCCTTTAACGACGAAGGACTGCCGGATGCGAGCTTTTTCAACGTTCTTGTCCCGCTGTCCATTCTGGCGGCCGGAGCGCTGTTCTTCGTCTTTGTCCGGCGCTGGCGCGAGCGGCACTATTATCTCCCCGGCGCGTTCCAGAAGGCGCTGGAAAACGACGGGCTGCTCTATTCGATCCTGCGCTGGTTCCTCGGCGCGCTCATGGCGATCGGGGCGATCCTGCTTTTCGCCGGCAGCGAGGCGGACAGGAACGACGGCTTTTACCGTGTGCTTGCCGTGCTGGGGCTGCTTGCCGGTGCGTCGTTCCCCTTTATCCTCGGCGAGGCGAACATGGAAGAGCCGCGGCGCAAGCTCGTCTCCATCGCCTCACTCTCGCCGATGCTGCTCTATGCGTTCTGGCTTGTGACCTGCTATAAGGTCAATTCGATCAACGGCGTGCTGTGGGCCTATGCCATCGAGGTCATCGCCTGCTGCGTGCTGCTGCTGGCGTTTTTCCGCGTGTCCGGCTTCATCTACTCCTCGGCGGATGCGTGGAACAGCCTGTTTTTCTGCATGTTCGGCGCCTTCCTCGCGATCGTCTGTCTCGCGGACGGCCGTTATATGGGCCAGCAGCTGATGCTGCTCGCCACGGCGGGGATGCTGATGCTGTACAACTGGATCATGATCAAGAATCTGCGCCACCGCAAGGTCGATCCGATCGCCGAGGCGGCGGTGGAAGAGGGCGGCTTCGAGCGCGTCTGAGGTGTTAATACAAAAAAGCAGAGAGCACATGGCTCTCTGCTTTTTATTATGCCCTGTGCTCAGAAGTCATCGCCTGTGGTTGGGCTTTGGGACGGCGACTGGGTCGCAGTGTCAGACGGTGTAGACTCAGTGCCAGATGGCGTCGGAGACGGAGTTGTCGTGGTGTCAGACGGCGTCGGAGACGGTGTTGCCGTGGTGTCAGACGGCGTCGGCGAAGGCGTGGGCGAGGGCTGCGTGTCGCCGCCGACCACGACGGTGACCGTGTTGTCGTCATCGTCCGGCTTGGGCGTTGCGGTGGGCTGCGGCGTATAGGGCGCGGCGCCGTTCACGGTGATCAGCGCGCCCTTCGAGGCGAGCATCCCGCCGTCCTTGTCGGTGAAGAGGCAGACGGCATACCAGCCGTTGAGCTCTTTGCAGACCTTGTCAATGTAAAAGATCTCCTTGTCGCCGTCGCGGCAGGCAAGGCCGGGGAATTCTTTTTGCAGCTCTTTCGCGTTCCAGATCACCTCGCGGCTCTTGTCCGGCGAGACAAAGCGCCATTCAAGCGAGACCGCTCCGCTGGCGCGGGCGATCATCAGGATGTTGGCTCCGCTGTACACCGTTTCGGCGGCGGGGTGCTTGGAGATCTTGACGAGAGAGGACGTTGCGATGTCGATGAACTGCGCCGGATCCGGCGTGGGCTCGGGTGTGGGCTCCGGGGTCGGTTCGGGCGTGGGCTCGGGCGTAGGCTCCGGGGTCGGTTCGGGCGTGGGCTCGGGCGTAGGCTCCGGGGTTGGCTTCGGCGTTGGCTTCGGCGTGGACGCGGGCGTGGGCTCCGGCGTCGCGAGGGCGAGATCCGGCGCCCGGAACGAGCAGCCGCCGAGACTCAGCAGCAGCGCCGCGAGCAGCACGGCGCAGATAAGCCCGGAGGAGCGACGGAAAGTTTTTTTCATGGAGAATCCTTCCTTTCGTCCGCAAATCTGTGCACAGACATTCGATGCCAAAAAGCGGCGGACAAGGAAATCATATCACCCCGCCGCGGAAAAGACAAGCGCTTTGGATTGCGTTTCACGCGGCATTTTGGTATGATAAAGAAAACCCGTTCTGACAAAGGGCGCAAAACAACGGCCGGAAAGGCCGACAGGGGGCTGGCCATATGACAAAGATCCTGTTTATCTGCTGGGGCAACATCTGCCGCAGCCCCGCGGCGGAATTCGTGTTTTCCGATCTCGCGCGGCAAAGAGGGGAGAGCGGACGCTTTTTCGCCGCCTCCGCCGGCGTCAGCGACGAGGAGGAGGGCAACGGCGTCTATCCGCCGATGCGGCGGCTGCTTGCGGAAAGAGGAATCGACTGCGCGGGCAAGACCGCGCGGAAGATCCGCCGGGAGGATTATGACGCGTTCGACCTGCTCGTCTGCATGGACGAGGTCACGATCGGCCGGACGCGGCGCTTTTTCGGCGGCGATCCGGCGGGCAAGGTGAAAAACCTGCTCGACTATGCCGGACGCACCGGCGAGGAGATCGACGACCCGTGGTATACCCGCGACTTTGACACCGCCATGCGCGAGATCACCGAGGGCTGCGGGGCGATGCTCGACGCGCTCTCAGACGAGGTGACGCTCGATCTCTCATCCTGCCGCGACAGGGCGGAGATCTATGCCGTGCTGCGCCGGGAGATGGCATGGCAGGACTGGTACGGCAGCAATCTCGACGCGCTGTGGGACGTGCTGACAGGGCTGGAGCACCGCGGCTCGCGCTTTCGTCTCATCCTGCCGCCGCCGGACGCGGAGATCGCGCCCTATGCCAATCTCGTGCGCGAGACCTTCCGCGAGGCGGGCACACTGGTCGAGGAAGAGAAGTAGAGAAGTAAAAAAGGCTGTGAAAACCGGTAGGTTTTCACAGCCTTTTTGGATTTGATCCGTCAATCCTCGTCGTTGAGCGCGGATAGACTGTCGGCCAGCTCGCCGAGCTTTTCGGAGAGATCTTCCGGCAGCGCGGCGGGAGCCGCCTCCTCGTCGCCGAGCGAGCAGAGAAAGCCCTGCCATTCGTGATCGAGCAGCTTAACGCTGTCGAGCGCCTGGGCGCGGAGCTTCTGGTAGACGCTCTGCACGCTTTCAAGCGCGTCGTGGTCGCGCTTTTCACTCTCCGCGAGGATCGCGTCGCGCCTTGCCTCGGCGTCCGCGACAAGTGCCTCGGCACGCTCGCGCGCCTCGGAGACGATCTGCTCGGCCTTTTCCTGGGCCGCGGCGATCAGCGCGTCGGCGTTGTCCACCGACTCGGCCGTGAGCGCGTCGGCGCGCTGCTGGGCGTCGGCGATCAGCTGCTGGGCGATCGTCTTGGCCGAAAGGATCGCGTCGCCGATCTCCTCGCGCCCATAGGAGAGCGATTCGAGCCTGGCGCGCAGATCCCGGTTATCCTGCGAAAGGGCGCTGTTCTCCTGGGCGAGACGCGCAGTGTTGCGCTGAAAGCTCTCGAGCACGTCCTCGACCCTCGCGGCGTTATAATATTTCCTCTTTGCGATCTCCAGCCCGAGGGAGGAGAGATAATTCCGGTCCAGCGCCATATGCCCACCGCCTTTTTTCAAATCTGTATGACCGAATTATAGCAGAAGGCGTCTCCGTACGCAACACGAAAACCCCGCGCGGACGAAAATTTGCGCCGGAGGTATAGCCATTTCAGAAGAATTCTGATATAGTAGAAAAATAAGATTTGATGTTACGCCGCGCAAAATGAGGCGGCTTCAGGCAGCTTTTTGTACGGAAAGTGAGGCAGTCACATGGAAAACAACAATCGCCCCCAGGGCAGAAAAAGACGGATCGAGGGCACCGGCAGCGGTCTGTACCGCCGCGGCGAGGGACTGAACACCGGCCCGGTCGGTAAGGGACAGAGCGCCGCGCCGAAGAAGGTGACGCAGCAATTCACCGAAAACGGCGGCGGCGGGAATTACCGCGGCAAGCGCGGCGGTGGCGGCGGCATCGGCATCATCGTGCTGCTGCTTGTGCTGCTCTTCGGCGGCGGCGGAGGCGCGCTCTCCGGCCTGCTCGGCGGCGGGAGCAGCTCTTCGCAGAGCCAGGAGCCGATCGCCTACGTCACGCCCGCGCCCAAGCCCAGCGCCGCGGTACAGACGCCCGGGCAGTCCAGCGGTCTCGGCGCCATTTTACAGCAGGGACTCAGCGGCAGCTCGGTCCAGAGCGACTGGAAGGAGCCCGCAAACGTCCAGTCTGTTTCCAGCACCGTTGCCTCCGGCGCGCGTGACAAGTTCACGACCATCCGCGGCAAGGGCAGGGACGTCGTCACGGTCATGGTCTACATGTGCGGCACCGACCTGGAGGCAAAGGGCGGCATGGCCACCAAGGACCTTCTGGAGATGACGCGTGCCACGATCGGCGACAATGTGAACATCATCGTCTACACCGGCGGCTGCACGCGCTGGAACAACAACGTCATCAGCGCCCGCACGAACCAGATCTATCAGGTCGTCAGCGGCAACCTGAAGGTGCTCAGCTCCAACGCCGGCAACGTTTCGATGACCGACCCGAACACGCTCGCAAGCTTTATTTCTTACTGTGCCAAGAATTTTGAGGCCAACCGCTACGAGCTCATCTTCTGGGACCACGGCGGCGGCTCGGTCAGCGGCTACGGCTATGACCAGAAATTCAGCTCCTCCGGCTCGATGACGCTCGCGGGGATCAAGCAGGCGCTCGACAAGGCGGATGTGACCTTTGACTTCATCGGCTTTGACGCCTGCCTGATGGGCACGCTGGAAAATGCCCTGATGCTCTCCAACCGCGCGGACTATCTCATCGCCTCCGAGGAGACCGAGCCCGGCACCGGCTGGTATTACACCAACTGGATCACCAAGCTCTCCAAGAACACCTCGCTGCCTACGCTGGACATCGGCAAGATGATCGTCGACGACTTCGTCGCGGCCTGCGCGCAGGGCACGCCCGGCCAGTCCGCCACGCTCTCCGTGGTCGACCTCGCGGAGCTCTCCCACACCGTTCCGCCGGCCTTCAAGGCCTTTTCCGAGTCGCTCAGCGGCATGATCGCCGACAAGGAATACGCCCAGATCTCGACCGCGCGCTCGAACACGCGCGAATTCGCGCGCTCGACCGCGATCGACCAGATCGACCTGGTGCACTTTGCCTCCAACATCGGCAACGCCGAGGGCAAGGCGCTGAGTCAGGCCGTGCTTGGCGCGGTCAAATACAACCGCACCTCCTCGAACATGAACAACTCCTACGGCGTGTCGATCTACTTCCCCTACCGCAAGCTGTCGAACGTCGACAAAGCGATCAAGACCTATGACGCCATCGGTCTCGACGAGAGCTATTCCCAGTGCATCCGCGACTTCGCCTCCCTCGAGAGCACCGGCCAGTACGCGACCGGCGGCTATGGCACCAACCCCTATGCCTCGCTCTTCGGCGATCTGAGCCAGTACGGCCTGTACGGCTCCTACGGCGGATCGTCCTCCGGCTATGGCAGCTCGTCCGGCAGCTCCTCCTACGGCAGCTCGTCCGGCTCGTCGGGTTACGGCTCGTATTCCTCGATGGACAGCACCGAGCTGATCGGCTCGCTGCTCGAGGCCTTCCTGGGCGGCGGCTCGTCGTCTCCGTCCTCCTCGTCCTCCTACGGGTCGATGGACTTTCTCTTCGGCCGCTCGCTGAACACCGAAGAGACCGCCTCGTATATCGCGGACAATCTCTTTGATCCCTCCGCGCTCGTCTGGACGAAAAACGCCGCAGGCGAGGACGTGCTGGTCCTGGACGAGGACCAGTGGGCGCTCGTCAACGAGCTGGAGCTGAACATGTTCTTCGACGATGGCTCGGGCTTCGTCGAGCTCGGACGCGACAATGTCTTTGATTTTGACGACGGCGGCGCGCTGCTCGCCCCGCAGGAGCTTGCCTGGGTCACGATCGACGGCCAGTTCGTCCCGTACTATCACGAATACACGACCGGCAGCGGCGATGCGCGCGTGGACACCGGCTATGTGCCCGCGCTCGTCAACGGCGATCGCGCCGAGCTGCTGCTCAGCTTTGACGCCGAGGGCTACGGCGCCGTCACCGGTGTGCGCTATGTCTACACGAACGGCGAGACCGAGACCGTCGCCAAGAGCCTGACCGCGCCCGGCGCGGAGGTCGACTTTGACGCGCCGCCCGCCGAGGAGACCGGCGCGGTCGGCCAGCTGAAGGACGGCGACACGATCGACTTCGTCTGCGACTATTACCGCTATGACGGCACCTACGACAACAGCTACCCCTTCGGCCGGCAGCTCACGGTAAACGGCGAGCTGCAGGTCGCCGACCAGTATCTCCCCGCGGGAGCGGGCGTGCAGATGCTCTACCGCTTCACCGACCTCTTCGGCCAGCACTACTGGTCGCTGCCGCTCGAGGGATAAGACATGGAGCTCGGTACGCTTGTCTTCACCTATCGCTTCTCGAACCCGAACCTCCTGCTGATCGCCGCGGCGGTCGTGCCGGCGCTGGTGCTGCTCGGCTATATCTACCGCAAGGATCACATCGAAAAGGAGCCAAACACGCTCCTGGCGCGGCTGCTCCTCTGGGGCGTCGTGTCGACCTTTCTCGCCGTTGTGACGGAGAGCCTCGGCGCCTCGGCGCTGGCCTTCTTCCTGCCGGGCAACGAGGACAATCCGAGCTACGGCTTCTGGATGTTCTTTGTGATCGTGGGTCTTTCGGAGGAGGGCTTCAAATACCTCGTGCTCCGCTGGCGCACCTGGAATTCGCCGCATTTCAACTGCCGTTTTGACGGCGTGGTGTACGCGGTGTTCGTCTCGCTCGGCTTCGCGCTGTGGGAGAACATCGGCTATGTGACGATGTACGGGCTCGGCGCGGCGGTGGCGCGTGCGCTGACGGCGGTGCCCGGCCACGCGAGCTTCGGCGTGTTCATGGGCGCGTGCTACGGACTGGCCCGGCAGGAGGAAAACCGGGGAGCGCACGAGCAAAGCGTCTTCTGGCGTATCATGTCCGTGCTGCTGCCCACGGTGATCCACGGCTGCTATGACTATATCGCGATCATGAGAAGCGAGGAGAACGGCGAGACCTTCCTCATCTTCGTGGCGCTGGTGTTTCTCTCGGCCTTTGCGCTGATGCGGCGCCTGTCGCGGCGCGACCGGTTTATCTGAAAAACAAAGCAAAACAAAGCAAAACAGCGGAAGAGGGCTCCTCTTCCGCTGCTTTTTTGTTGATTTCGCGCGATTGATTTCTCCCCCGGCGCGGCGTTATAATGCGCTTTGCTTTGGGGGAATTTGTATGGTTAGAACAAAAAAAGCTGCGCCAAGCGGCGACCTGACAGAGGGCGTGATCTGGAAAAAGCTTTTGGGCTTTTTCTTCCCGATCCTCTTCGGCATGCTGTTCCAGCAGCTTTACAATACGGCTGACGCGATCATCGTCGGCCAGTTCGTCGGGACCGAGGCGCTCGCGGCCGTCGGCGGCAGCGCAAGCGTCATCATCAATCTGGTCATCGGCTTTTTCACGGGACTCGCCTCGGGCGCGTCGGTCATCATCTCGCAGTGCTTCGGCGCGCGCGACGACGAGCGGCTCTCCCGCACGGCGCACACGATCGTCTGCTTCTGCCTTGTCGCGGGCGCGCTCGTGTCCGCCGCGGCCTGCCTGCTGACGCCGTGGGCGCTGCGCCTCGTGCGCAACCCGGCCGAGACGATGGCCGATTCGATCCTGTATCTGCGCATCTATTTCGTCGGCACGATCCCGCTGATGCTCTTCAACATCGGCTCCGGCATCCTGCGCGCGGTCGGCGATTCGAAGCGGCCGCTGCGCTTCCTGATCGCGTGCTGTCTGAGCAACATCGCCCTCGACATCGTGTTCGTCGTGGTGCTGCGGATGGGCGTGGCGGGCGTCGCGTGGGCGACGGTTCTGGCCCAGCTTTTAAGCGCCGTGCTCGTTATGCGCTGTCTTATGCGCGCCGAGGGACCGGTCCGGATCCGTGTGCGCGAGCTGCGGCTTGACTGGCCGGCGCTGCGAAGCACGCTGGGCATCGGCGTCTCCGCCGGGATCCAGAGCGCGATGTATTCGCTCTCCAACATCATCATCCAGGCCGCGGTCAACGATCTGGGCACGACGCTCGTCGCCGCCTGGACCGCCACCGGCAAGATCGACGGCATCTTCTGGGTGACCAGCAATGCCTTCGGCATCGCGATCTGCGCCTTCGTCGGCCAGTGCTACGGCGCCGGCAAGATCGAGCGGATGCGCAGCAGCGTGCGCGTGTGCTTCCTGATGGCCCTCGGCACCGCCGCGGTGATGAGCACAGGGCTGATCGGCTTTGCCCGGCCGCTGCTGCGTCTGGTGACGGCGGATGGGCAGGTCATCACGCTTGCGGCGCAGATCATGCGCTTCTTCGTGCCGTATTACGCGGTTTGGATCGTGATCGAGATCGTGTCGAACACGCTGCGCGGCATCGGGGACGCGGTGCGCCCGATGCTGATCGTGACGATCGGCGTGTGTCTGGTGCGCATTTTATGGATCGCCTTCATCGTGCCGCATTATCCCGGCATCCGCAGCATCAGCTATTCCTATCCCGTGTCCTGGTCGATCACGGCGGCGGCGCTGACGGTTTATTATTTCCGCTCCGGCCGGAAAAGGCAGAGCGAAGCCTGACATGACAGAATAAGATCCCGGTTCAACAGTGAACCGGGATCTTTTTCGCGGTGTGCTTATTTTGCCTCGACGCGCAGCGTGGAGAGGATCGCGCAAAGATCGTCGCTCTCCGCAAGTTCTTCCACAGTCTTGTCGCAGCCTTCGGCCTTTAAGAGCGTCAGCAGCAGATAGCTGTACTCGTCCACCGGCAGACAGAAGCAGACGCTGTCGCCCTCGCGGTAGCGGAAGCCCTCGACCGCGCCGAAGCGAACGGGCGCGAAGCCGGCGTATTTCTGCGCAGCCGCCGAAGTGATGAGCGCGAAATCCTCGCCCTTGTAGAAGGAGGCGTATTCCATCTGGAACGAGAAATCCTCGCCGGAGACAACGGCGACGTGCGAGTCGCTGGAATAGGTCAAAAAGTCCTCGCCGATCACGTCAAAGCCGAAGCGCAGCGCGTCATAGTCGAGTCTGACCTCGACTGTGCGGGCGTCTTTGAAGCCGGAGACGAAGCTGTATTCTCCCGTCTTCATCAGCGTTTCCCTCTCCGCGGCCTTTTTCGCGGCAGGGGCGGCGGCCTTCGGCGCGCTCCCGCCGTCTTTCTTCTTCAGCAGCACGGCGGCCGCGGCGGCGCCGGCGGCGGCCAGCACGCCGAGGGGAGCGATCACTTTCCATTTGCTCATGGTCATTCCTCCGTTTCGTTTGTTTGCTTTTACTATACCACGGCGAAACGGAATTGGCAACTTGCCTTACTGCTGCGGCGGGGTCTGGGTCTGCGCGGCGGCCCTCTGCGCCCGTTTCGCGGCGCGGCCGCGGCGGATGCGGCGGATGAGCAGCACGACAAGGAACACGACGACGCCGAGGATCAGCAGCGCGGGCAGCGCCTCAACGAGCCACAGCAGCAGATCGCGGAAGAATTCCCCGATGCCCTTGAGCCCGCGCGAGAGGGCGAGCGCAAGCTGCTGGCCGAAGGAGAGCTTGGCCTCCGGCGTGTACTCCCGGACCTCCTCGATGCTCAGGGAGATCGTGCTGTAGCTGACCTGGCGGTCCCAGTTCGTCAGCGAGGACTGGAGACTTTCAATGTGATAGCGCACGTCGGTGAGATAGTTCTGGATCTCAAGGAGCTCGGTGACATTTTCGGCCTTCTCCATCATCTCGAGCAGACTCTGCTCCTGGGTGCGGTAGGCGCCGAGGCGCGCCTGGACGTCATAGTACTGGCTCGTGATGTTCTCGGTGTAGGTATTGCTGTAGGGGACGTTGCCGAGCGTGGAGAGACTGTTCATGACGGCGGCAAAATCGCGGCTCGGGATGCGGATGCGGTAGTCCGCGCGCCGCGTCGCGGCATTGCCGCGCGAGGCAGCGTAATAGTTGTAGCCGCTGGTGCTGCTCGACTCGACAAAGCCGCCGTAGGAGGCGATCAGCGCGTCGAGACCTTTGAGCGTTTCGTCAAAGTCGGTGGTCTCGATCGTGGCGCTGGCGGAGTAGATGATCTTGTCCACGGCGATGTCGCCGGCGGAGGGAGCCTCGGACGGCGTGTCGGCAGACTCGCCGGGCGCCGCCGCTGTGTTCGCGGCAAAGCCGCCGTATGCGGCCTCTTCTGCGGCCATCGGCATCTCCGCCTCCATGTCGAAAGCGGCGGAATCGGAGACGGCGTATTCCTCCCGCGGTGCGGAGACGGCATAGCTGCTTTGCCCCTTGGGGGCGCTGCTGCCGCAGGCGCAGAGAGAGAAGACCATCAGAACGGCAAGAAACAGGGCGGTGATCTTTTTCATGTTGTTATCCTCCTCACATGGAAGTTTTTGTCCTTTCATTCTCACAGACGGAGCGGGAGGAAAAAAGTTCCCGCCCGGGGGAAAAGAATTTGCTTCCCGCCCCAAAAATCGAGTAGGAGGGGCTGAATA
>DJYJ01000014.1 GCA_002450075.1 Clostridiales bacterium UBA6981 | reverse complement strand
GGGTACTTTGTCTACAGTCTGAAAAGATCTCCCGCACACCGTGCGGGAGATCTTTTTGTTTTCTTACTGTCAGCCGATTCCCCCGCCCGACAGGACGGTGCGGCGGCGGAAGCGGCGGTAGATGAGGAAGGAATAGAGCGCCACGATGCAGTCGCTGACGAACTGGGACCAGACGATGCCGTAGATGCCGAAGAGCGCGTTGAGCACGAAGAGCATCGGGATGTTGATCAGCGCCCAGCGGCTGACGGCGAGGCCGAGCGCATAGCCGCCGCGGCCCACAGCCTGGAAAAAGTGGACGTAGATAAAGCTCAAAAACATCACGATCGTCGCGAGCGCCCGCACGCGCAGAAAGCGCGAGCCGTACTCGACCGTGACCGCGTCGTTTAAAAACAGGCGGATCAGCTCCGGGGCAAAGAGCTCATAGAGCACGATGCTCACAACGCTGATCGCGATGCCGACGCGGCGCGTGAAGGTCAGCACGTCGTCCATGCGCCGGAGATTGCCGGCGGCAAAGTTATAGGCAGCGAGCGGCACCATGCCCAGGCACAGGCCCACACCCGCGTTGAGCGGCAGGCGCTCGACCTTCAGCACGATACCGATCGCAGCGAGCGCGCGGTCGCTGTACGAGGCCATCAGCCGGTCGATGACGATATAGTCAAGATCAAAGAGGAACGGTCCCATCGCGGCCGGCAGTCCGACAGCGAAGAAGGAGCCGAGATGCCGGCCCTCGGGCATGCCGACGCGCTGGGAGAGCGTGAGCACCGGGCTGTGGAGCCGGGCGATGACGACGCAGAAAAAGCCAAACGTAAAGATATTCGACAGCGCCGTCGCAATGCCCGCGCCGAGGATCTCATTGCCGCGCGGCAGCAGGACAAACATGAACAGCGGGTCGAGCAGGATGTTGAGGATCCCGCCGAGGGAGACGCCCAGCCCCGCCTGCTTTGCGCAGCCGACATTGCGCAGCAGATTGCCCATCGTCATGGACAGCACCGTCGGCACCGCGCCGACGACGATCACGCACAGGGCATAGCGGCGGGCGTAGTCATAGGTATCCGCGCTGGCCCCGAGGAGGCCCAGCAGCGGCCGCATCAAGGAAAGCGTGAGCAGCGAGAACAAAAGCCCGCCGAGCGCCGAAAAGCGAAGCGAAAACGCGGCGACCCTGCGCGCCTCGTCGCTCCGCCCGCTGCCAAGCAGACGCGCAACCAGTGTGCCGCCGCCCACGCCCGCGATGTTCGCCACAGCGATCGTCACGTTGAAGATCGGCAGGATCAGCGACGCGCCGGCGACCATGAAGGGGTCGTTCGTGCGGCCGATAAAAAAGGTATCGGCCATATTGTAAATAAGAATGATAAGCTGGGAGATGATCGTCGGCACAGCCATCGTCATGACGGCCTTGGGGACGGGCAGCTCTTCAAACAGGTGTTTGTTTTCTCTCTCTTCGCGGCTCATAACTCTCTCCTTTTTTCGCGTGCCTATCATAGCACGTCTCTCCCCTTTTCGTCCACAGAAAAACCTTTCCCTTAAAGTATTTTTTAGTTTTCCCCTGTATCCTGTGGACAGAAAAGGAACAGCGCGCCGCGTTTCCGAGCGGCGCGGGAAGGAGAAGACCATGACAAAGACCGTTTCCGACCCCGTCACCGTGATGAAGCGGCACGAGGTAAAATATCTGCTGGACGCGCAAAAGACGGCGTATCTCCGCGCAAGGCTCGTCGGGCATATGGTGCCGGACGCCTTCGGGCTGACCTCGATCGTCTCGCTCTACTACGACACGCCGAACCGCCGGCTGATCCGCGAGAGTCTGGAAAAGCCGGTCTTCAAGGAAAAACTGCGCCTGCGCTCCTACGGGCTGGCGAGCGGCGACTCGCCGGTTTTCCTCGAGCTCAAGTGCAAGGCCTTCGACACGGTCTACAAGCGCCGCGTACAGAGCACGATCAGCGGCGTGGAGCGCTTTTTCGCAGGCGGCGAGGAACTTGGCGAGGGACAGATCTTCCGCGAGATCGGCGCCTTCTGCGGCCATTACGACGCGCTCGCGCCGAGCTGTCTCATCATCTATGACCGCACGGCTTATTACGAGCCGGACGGCGATCTGCGTCTGACGATCGATGAAAACCCGCGCTACCGCATGCAGGATCTCGCGCTCGACCGCTCGCTCGACGGCATCCCGCTCCTGCCGGAGGGCTGGACGATCCTGGAGATCAAGGTACAGGACGCGATCCCGCTGTGGCTCGCCGAGATTCTCTCCACCGGGCGGATCTACCGCGGCAGCTTTTCGAAATACGGCGAGGCTTACCGGCGTGAAGTGCTAAAGCGCGTCGGCTGACAGGATTGACAAGGAGGGTAATTCATGTTTGAATCTGTATATAACACATCTGTTTCTTCCGCGGCCGTCGCGCTGATGGCCGCCGCGGCGCTCGTCTCCGGCGTGGTGTACGCCTGGATCATGAGCTTTTCCATCCGCTCGTCGAAGCGCTTTTTTCTCGTCGTGTCGCTGCTGCCGCTCGTCGTGGCGTCGGTGATCTGCTTTGTCAGCGGCAGCATCGGAGCGGGCGTCGCCGTCGGCAGCGCGTTCGGGCTGATCCGCTTCCGCTCCGCCCCCGGCAGCGCGGACGAGATCGCCGCGATCCTCGTCGCAATGGGCGCGGGCATTGCCTTCGGCATGGGCTACCTCGGCTATGGCGCGGCGCTCCTGCTGGGGCTGGCCATGGTGTACTTTGTGCTCGCAAGGCTCGGTATCTTCGAGCACAGCTCGCTCCCGAAGGAGTCGCTGCTGCGCATCACGATCCCGGAATCGCTGGAATACGCGGGCGCGTTCGACGACATTTTTGCCGCCTATCTCACGCATGTGGAGAGCGCCGGCGTCAAGACGACCGGCATGGGCAGCATGTTCCGTCTGTCCTATAAGATCCGCATGAAGGACCCGGCGCAGGAAAAAGACTTTATCGACGCGCTCCGCACGCGCAACGCCAATCTCGAGATCTCGGTGCTCCCCTGCGGAGAGGAGCAGCCCGGGCAGCTGTAAAACCGGATAACAAAGGGAAGGAGGGCACACCATGCAAACGAAAACGGCAGTACGCCGCGTAAGTCTGCTGCTGGCGGCCGTCCTTCTTTTGTCTTTGTGCGGCTGCGGCACCACGGCACAGCCGTCTGCCGCGGCGGCGCAGAGGGACGCCGCGTCCGCTCCGCTCGCGGTCTGGTTCTTCGACGCGGGCAAGGCCGACGCCATCCTGCTCACGACCGAAAACACCGCGGTGCTGATCGACTGCGGAGAAAAGGGCTTTGGCGGCACGATCACAGACGAGCTCGCCGCGCGCGGGATCGACAGGCTCGATCTGCTCATCGTGACGCACTTTGACCGGGATCACGTGGGCGGCGCGGCGAAGGTGATCGGCTCGGTCGAGGTCGGCACGGTGCTGCAGAGCAACTCGCCCAAGGACAGCAGCGAATACAGGAAATATATCCGCGCGCTGAAAAAGGCGGGGATCGAGCCGCTGACCGTGCGTGAGACACTGTCGTTTGAATTTGACGGCGTAGCGATCACGGTCGATCCGCCGCGGGAGGAGACGTATGCAGAGAATGCGAGCAACAACTCCTCACTGATCGTCACGGTCTCGCTCGGCTCGCAGACGCTCCTCTTTATGGGCGACGCCGAGAGCGCGCGCATCGCGGAGTATCTCTCGGGCACGCCTGTCGACTGCACGCTGCTCAAGGTGCCGCACCACGGCGGGAGAGAGCCGATGACCGCGGCGCTGCTCGAAGCCGTCTGCCCGGAATACGCCGTGATCACCTGCTCGGATGCCGAGCGCGAATCCGCCTCGACGACCGCCGCGCTGCGCTCGTGCGGCGCCGAGATCTTTCTCACAAGGCTCGGCCCCGTTTCCGTCCGCTGTGACGGCGAGACGATCGAGGTTTTCTACGACCGTTCCTGAATCCATCAGCGAAAAAGGCGTTGTCTCAAAATAGTTAAAGAGACTATTGAGAGGCAACGCCTCTTTCATTTGGCCAAGATTGTGGAAAAAGTCGGCTTGCTCAAGCTCTGAGAGGCCAAAAATGTGGAAAACCATCCAAGGAGTACCGCAAAACAGCAGCGCTCCCGGATGGTTTTCCGTGTTCAGTTAGCAGATGATCTATAGTCCTGCCGGAAACCCCTTTGGAACCACGAGACCCGTTCCCAAGCGTCCGGTTTGGATTTTATGATGCAGCTTGAGAACGTTGTAGGCCAGACTCAGCAACGTCCATTCCACTTCAACCTTAACGGCACTGCGGAGCAGGAAGCGACGAAAGCCCATGTCTTCCTTGACCATGGCGAAGACGCCCTCGGCCTGGATGCTGCGG
>DJYJ01000022.1 GCA_002450075.1 Clostridiales bacterium UBA6981 | reverse complement strand
TGACTTTTAATAGTTAGTCTTTCCTTATAGCCTTCCCCTCTGGGGAAGGTGTCGGACTCTGTCCGACGGATGAGGTGCTTTCCTTATAGCCTTCCCCGCTTGCGGGGAAGGGGGACCGCGTTAGCGGTGGATGAGGTGCTTTCCTTATAGCCTTCCCCTCTGGGGAATTGCGTCCCGCCGCTGCCGGGGGCAGAGGAAGGCGGGATGGAATTTGTGCAGCCGCGCCGCTTTGCGGCACGAGCATTTATGCAAGTGCCGGGAACGGCAATTGCGGCAAACCGGAAGGTGTCGGACTCTGTCCGACGGATGAGGTGCTTTCCTTATAGCCTTCCCGCTCAGAGGGAAGCAAGCTCCATTTGTATTTTCAGATTTCCGATGGCCGTGGCCTCGATGGGCAGCGCGATGACCTTCTTGCCGCTGGCCTCCTCGGTGAGACGGTTGAGAAAGCCGTTCTTGGCGCCGCCGCCGACGATATAGATGCTGTCATAATGTCTGCCGGTGCTGTGCTGCAGCTCGCCGATCGCGTTCATGTAACAAAGGGCAAGGCTCCGGTAAGCGCAGCGGAAATAATCGCCGACGCTCTGCGGCTTCATGCTCAGCGCCTCGTCAAAGGCCTGCTTCATGCTCTTCGGCGCAAGGAAGGCCGAGGCGTTGGCGTCCACGGTCTCTTCAAAGCGGCTTCTCTCCGCCTCGGCGACGATCTCGCCGAAGGGCTTGTCCGGGCAAAGCTCATCGCGCAGGCGGTTTACAAGCCACATGCCCATGATGTTTTTCAGATACCGGATGTATCCGACACCGCCCTCGTTTGTCCAATTGGCCAGCTCGCTCGCGGCGTTCGTGATGGGCTCGTCGGTCTTTACGCCGAGCAAACTCCAGGTGCCGGAGGAGATGAACGGCGCGTTTTGCTCCATCTCTATGCCCTCGACGGCGCTGGCCGTGTCGTGCGTGGCACAGAGGACGACCTTGATGCCCTCATATTCGCCGATCACCGTGCCGGGCTGGGAGAGAGGACGGAAAAGCTGCGCCGGCAGGCCGAGCGCGTCAATGATTGCCTCGTCGTACTCCCGCGTCGCGGCGTTGACCATGCCGCCGGTCGTGGCGTTGGTGTATTCGTGGGCCTTCACGCCGCAGAGCTTGTACATCAGATATTCCGGGATCAGCAGAAAATCCGTCACGCCCTCAAGCCGGCCGGCAAGCTTGTCGGCATAAAGCTGATAGATCGTGTTGAAGGGCTGAAACTGGATGCCCGTGTGGCGGTAAAGCCGGGTGAAGGAGATCTTTTCATGCACCAGCGGGATCACATCCTCGGTGCGGCTGTCGCGATAGGCATAGCAGGGGAGGACCTCTTCATTGCCGCGCAGCAGCACATAGTCCACGCCCCAGGTGTCGACCGAGAGACTTTCGATCTCGCCGAAACGCTCTTTGGCGCGGGAGATGCCCTCCTTGACGTGGCTGAGCAGCGCGGCAACATCCCAGGTCAGATGCCCGTCCAGCTCGCTCACGCCGTTGGGGAAACGGTAGACCTCTTCGGTCATGATCGCGCCGTTTTCCGTCCAGCCCACGATGTGACGGCCGGACGAGGCGCCGATGTCGATGGCAAGGTAATGCTTCATCAAAAAACCCCCTTTGTCCGATGCTATCAGTTTATCGGACAAGGGGGATTTTTCCAATGTCGGGACTTATGCAAAAAAGTGTCCTTATTTGCAATCACGATAGGCCTTGGGCGAAAGGAGGAAGCGCGCGCGGAACAGACGGTGGAAAAAGCTCAGGTTTTCATAGCCGACGCTGCGGGCGATCTCCTCGACGCGCCGGTCGGAATTGCGCAGCAGCCAGGCCGCCTGTGACAGACGCTTTTCCTGCAACAGCTCGGTATAGGTCTTCCCGGTCCTGCGGCGGACGAGACGCGAGAGATAGGGCAGATCATAGTGCAGCTGCCCCGCGATCTCGCCTAAACTGCCGTCGCGATAGTGCTCCTCCACATAGCGCAGCACGGCGACGACGGCGTTCTGCTCGGCCGTGCCGACCTGAAGCGTCTGGGTATGATTCACGAGCTGGGCGAAGAGAAGCCCCATCGTCAGCTGCAGGATGCCGCGCTTGTTCGGCGTCTCCTCCAGCAGCGTATAGAGCAGGTTTTCGATCAGATTCTGGATCGGCAGCACGTCCGATACCCGGAAGAGGAGATATCCCGCCTCGGTCTCGCCGGTCAGACAGCTGACGAGAAAGCGGCGCAGCGGCGTCTCCTCCTCGCCGAGATAGGGCAGGGTAGCGGAAAAGAAAGCGGGACGCACGATAAAGTTCACGGCGACGTCGCCCTCTCCCGCCGGGGCGATGGAGTGGCGCGCGTTCTGCCCGAGCAGCATCAGCTCGCCGCGCTCAAGGACGATCTCTTCTCCGTTGATGCAATGCCGTGTCTGCCCCTTGCACATATAGACCATCTCCACATAATCGTGGCAGTGCTCGGGAAAGGCGATAAAGCGCGTGTGCGGCCGGATCGTGATATTTTTCCCGCGCGAGAGCAGCTTGTCTCCGGTGATCACGTCGCGGCTTGCGTCCATATACAGCGTGCGGTCGATCTGCCGCCGACCCGAGAGGATCTCGCGCTCCTCCTCCGTGACGGCCGACAGCTTTTTCAGCAGTTCCTCGTTCAATCCGTCCTCCTCCTTCACAGCGTAATAAAAAGGAGCATGATCTTTCCTCGATCATACTCCTTTTTTGCTCTGCGTTCAAGCTGTCAGGCGGAGAAGCAAAAGAAATTTCCTGTCCGCAGTTGCAGCCTTGCCTTATCCGACAAGCTCCGTCGCCGCACGCTCGAGCGGGAGCGCGGCGCGATAGCGCGCGAGGAAGGCGTCAAAGCCGGCAATGTCGTGCTCGTCCGCCATCAGCGTGAGGGAGGAGGCGCAGGCAAATACCTTGTTGTCCAGATAATCCGGCAGCGTCTCGCCCTCGTCTTTCCACAGCATGTACGCCGCGAGCAGCGCCATGCCGTAAGGGCCGCCCTCGCCGGCTGTTTCCATGACGGAGACCGGCGCGCCGACGGCCGCGGAGAGAAGACGCTGGCCGACCTCGGGCGTCTTGAAAAAGCCGCCGTGGCCGTACAGCCGGTCGATCGCGACCTGCTCGGTCTGGGTGAGGATGTCCAGCCCGATCTTCAGCGTCGCAAGCGCGGAGAGCAGATGCGTGCGCATGAAGTTCGCCAGCGTAAAGGACGCGTCCGGCGTGCGCAGGAAGAGCGGACGTCCGGCGTCGAGATCGGTCACGCCCTCGCCGGAGAAATAGTTGAACGACAAAAGTCCGCCGCAGTCACGCTCACCCTCGAGCGCCTTTTGGAACAGACGCGTGAAGAGCTCGCCCTTACTGACCTTCAGACCCATCATCTCGCCGAACTCGCCGAACAGCGAGACCCAGGCGTTGATATCCGAGGTGCAGTTGTTGCAGTGCACCATCGCGACGGGAAGCCCGTCAGGCGTCGTGACCATGTCGATCTCGCGGTGTACGCCCAGCGGCTTTTCCGTGACGATCATCGCAAAATCGCTCGTACCGGCCGAGACATTGCCGGTGCGGACGCGGACGGAATTCGTCGCGGCCATGCCGGTGCCCGCGTCGCCCTCGCAGGGCGCGAAGGGAATGCCGCAGCGCAGCGTGCCTGTGGGGTCGAGAAAGCGCGCGCCGCTCTCGGTGAGCGTGCCCGCGCGAACGCCGGCCGGCACGACCTGCGGCAGAATTTTACGCAGCTCGATCCCGGTGAGATCACGGAATTTTTCAAGCATCGTCTCATCATAGTCGCACTTTTCGCTGTCGATCGGGAACATGCCGGAGGCTTCGCCCACGCCCATCAGCTTTTCGCCGGTGAGCAGGAAATGCAGATAGCCCGCGAGTGTCGTGAGATAGGAGATCCGGCCCACGTGCTCCTCGCCGTTCAAGATCGCCTGGTAGAGATGGGCGATGCTCCAGCGCTGCGGGATGTTGAAGTCAAAGAGCGCCGTCAGCTTTTCGGCGGCCTCGCCGGTGATCGTGTTGCGCCAGGTGCGGAACGCGGAGAGCTGATTGCCCTCGCTGTCAAAGGGGAGATAGCCGTGCATCATCGCGGAAATGCCGATCGCGCCGACTGTCGTAAGCTCGAGATCATACTTCTTCTTCACGTCGCGGCGCAGCGCGGCAAAGCAGTTCTGCACGCCGATGCGCACGTCCTCCAGCGAATAGGTCCAGATCCCGTCGACCAGGCGGTTTTCCCACTCCCAGTCGCCGGAAGCGACGGAAACATGCTTCTCGTCGATCAGAACAGCCTTGATACGGGTCGAGCCCAGCTCAAGCCCGAGTACGGTTTTTTGCAGATCCAATTCTGTTACCTCCGTTTTCTCCGCCATAGACGGAACTATGTTATAAGCTTTTCGTTGCCGTTTTTTCAGTTATCAGTCGAGCCAGTCCAGAACGGTGCGGATTTCCCGGATATAGCCGGCGTCGTCGTTCGGGGTTTCCAGGATAAAAGGAAGGGAAGAGAGCGCGGGATGCAGCGCGATCCGGCGCAGCGCCTCGAGCCCAAGCTGCCCCTCGCCGAGCTTTTCGTGCCGGTCCTTGTGTGAGCCGCGCTCGTTCTTGCTGTCGTTGAAGTGGACGGCACGGAGCCGCTCCAGTCCGATCACGCGGTCGAATTCCGTCAGCACGCCGTCGAGATCGCCGCAGAGATCATAGCCCGCGTCCCACACGTGGCAGGTGTCGAGACACACGCCCAGCTTTTCGCGCCGCTCGCAGCGGTCGATGATCTCACGCAGCTCCTCAAAGCGTCCTCCGACCTCCGAGCCCTTTCCGGCCATCGTTTCAAGCAGAACGGTAGTCTGCATCTGCGGTGTAAGACAGAGGTCCAGCGCCTGCGCGATCTGTGCGATCCCCGTTTCCGTACCCTGACCTGTGTGGGAGCCGGGGTGAAAGTTGTAATAATTCCCCGGCAGCAGCGCCATCCGCTCGAGATCCTTCTGCAGCATGTCCCGCGCGTTTTCGCGCGTCTGCTCATTGGCCGAGCAGAGGTTCATCGTATAGCTCCCGTGCGCCACGAGCGGACCGAAGCCCTCGCGCACGAGAAGCTCTCGCAGCGCCGCGGCGTCCCCGGAGGATAACTCCTTCGACTTCCCGCCGCGCGGATTGCGCGTGAAAAAGGCAAAGGTGTTGCCGCCGAAGGCGAGCATGGTCTTTCCCATGGCCTCATAGCCGTCGGTGACCGAGAGATGGCAGCCGATATAGATCCGCGGGGAATCAGACATATTCGCTCTCCATACTGTCCGCCTCCGTGATCGGGCGGATCACGCGGCAGGGGTTGCCCGCAGCGATCACACCCTCCGGGATCGAGCGCGTGACGACGCTTCCCGCGCCGATCACGCTTCCCGCGCCGATCGTCACGCCGCCGCAGATCGTCACATTCCCGGCGATCCAGCAGTTATCTCCGATCGTGATGGGGCGGGCGTATTCGCGGTCCGTCATCGTGCCGTCGGGCTTGACGTACAGATTGCGCTCCTGCCATCTGAGCGGATGAACAGGTGTCAGGATCGAGACGTTCGGCCCCATAAAGACGTTGGCGCCGATCCGAACGGGCGCGCAGTCGAGACAGGTGAAGTTAAAGTTGGCATAGCTGTTTTCACCGACTGATGTAAAGCAGCCATAGTCGAACTGGACCGGCCCCTGAAAATACGCGCTCTCGTGCATCTCCGGGAGAAGCTCTGCGATAATAGCCTCGCGTTCGTCCTCCTGGGTCTCCACGGTGTCGTTATAGGCCTTGCTCAGCGCGTGCGCCTTTTCCCGCAGCGCGACGAGCTCCTCATCCGCCGGGTCGTAAAGCTTGCCCGCCAGCATTTTTTCTTTCTCTGTCACGATCTGACCTCCCGCGTGTTTTTCGCGTTCATCATAGCATAATCGGAAAAGAAAGCAAAGTTTTTTCTCACCCTTCGAATCCCCTTGATCCAATTCAAAATCCCGGTACCCCTGATGGGGCACCGGGATTTTGGTACGGCTGACGGGATTCGAACCCACGACCTCCAGAGTCGGAGTCTGGCACTCTATCCAGCTGAGCTACAGCCGCATTTGCATGTTGCCAAAGCATTATAGCAAAAAATACCGGCAAAGTAAATAGCGGTTTTCATTTTCTTCGATCTATGTTATAATAACAAAAGCCGTGATAAACGGACAAAGAAAAATGGCAGCTTCCCCCCAAAAGAGGAGTATTTTACATGAAGAAAAGAAACGCTTTGACCAGGATCGTCTGCGCGCTTTTGTGCGTGGTTATGATGCTTTCGCTTGCCGCGTGCGGCGAGACCAAGGAGAGCAGCCGGAGCCTGTTTGCCATGGACACGACGATGACGCTGGTGGCTTACGGAAAAAACCGTGAGAGCGGCCTCAATGCGGCGGAGAGTGTGATCCGCTCGATGGATACGATGCTCGACCCCGAAAATCCCTCCAGCACCGTATGGGCGATCAACCACGCCAACGGCGAGAACGTGGTCGTCCCCGGCCAGGTCGCCGACATGCTCACGGCTGCCAAGCAGGTATACAGCCAGAGCGGCGGCGCGCTGGATCTGACGGTGTATCCGCTGCTCAAGCTCTGGGGCTTTATCGACAACAAGTATTATGTGCCCTATGATTACGAGATCCTCGACGAACTCAGCCGCGTCTGCTTCGACCAGGTCCTGCTGACGAGCTTCCCCAGCTCCGGCACCTATACCGTCTCAATGCCGTCTTACGGCGAGATGAGCTTCGGCGCCGTGGCCAAGGGCTGCGCGGCCGACAAGGCCATCGAGGCGATGAGCGCCGCCGGTGTGACGAGCGGCATCGTCTCCCTCGGCGGAAACGTGCAGACGCTCGGACTGAAGCCCGACGGCAGCCAGTGGCGCGTCGGCATCGACGATCCGAACAACTCCGGCAAGGGCTACGTCGGCGTGCTGAACGTGGGGGAGACCGCGGTCGTCACCTCCGGCAGCTATCAGCGGTATTTTACCGACGTCACGACGGGCAATACTTACCACCACATCCTCAAGCCGCAGAGCGGCTATCCCGTTTCGAACAACCTGCTCTCCGCCACGATCATCTGCGCCGACGGTACGATGGCCGACTGCCTCTCGACCGCGATGTTCGTCCTCGGCGAGGTCCAGTCGCTGAACTATTGGCGTCAATACGGCAAGACGGACGGGGGCGGCTTTGACATGGTGCTCATCACAAAGGACAACCGCATCATCTGCACGAAAGGACTGATCGAGGACTTCGTCCTCGTCAACGAGGAGTATACCCTCTCTTACAGTGAATAAACATGGCTGATCTGACCACATCCGTACGGTTTATCAAGGGAATAGGGGAGAAAAAGGCGCAGGCGTTCGGAAAGCTCGGCGTCTTTTCTCTCTATGACCTCGTGTCCTATTTCCCCTCGCGCTACGAGGACCGGACCCGATTCTGCCCGATCGCCGCCGCGCCGGAGGGGGAGGGCGTGTGTATCCGCGCGCTTGTGGCGGATATGCCGCGCCTTGTCCGCGTCAGACGGGGGATGGAGCTTGTCAAGTTCCGTGCGGTGGACGAGAGCGGATCGGTTGACATAACATATTTCAACCAGAACTATATCAAGGATCAGCTCTCGCGCGGCGACAGCGTCTGCTTCTATGGCAAGATCGAGCGGAACGGCAGCCGCTTCAGCATGGTCAACCCTGCCTATGAAAAGGAGGACAAGCCCCGCGGCGTTACGGGCTGCATCCTGCCGGTCTACCGGATGAACGCCGCGCTGAACCAGCGCACGATCCGCGACGCGGTGCGCCAGGGGCTTGACGAGTGCGGAAGCGAGCTGCCCGACCTGCTGCCCGCGGAAATCCGCGCGCGCAACGGCCTTGCCCAGGCTCGCTACGCCTATGAAAACATCCACTATCCCTCTGACTTTGACGCGCTTGCCATCGCGCGGCGGCGTCTCGTATTCGAGGAGCTGTTTGTGCTGGCCTGCGCGCTCGGCACGATGCGCGCCGAACGCACGCGCGAGAGCGGCATCGCCATGCAGCCGAAGGACTTTTCCTCCTTCTACGCAGCACTGCCCTTTGCGCCGACCGGGGCGCAGAAGCGCGCGATCGAGGAAGCGGCGCGGGATATGACGGGCGGCTTCGTGATGAACCGCCTTGTTCAGGGCGACGTCGGCAGCGGCAAAACGCTCGTTGCGGCGGCGCTGTGCTGGCTCTGCCGCGAAAACGGCTTCGTCAGCGCCTTCATGGCGCCGACGGAGATCCTCTCCGAGCAGCATTTTTCAACACTTTCCAATTTGCTTTCGCCCTTCGGCATGCGCGTCGGCAGACTCACCGGTGCCATGAGCGCGAAAGAAAAGCGCGAGGCGAAGGCTGCGATCGCGGCGGGGGAATACGATCTTGTCGTCGGCACGCACGCCCTCTTTTCCGAGGACGTGGCCTATGCGCGCCTCGGCCTCATCATCACGGACGAGCAGCACCGCTTCGGTGTCCGACAGCGCTCGGCGCTGATCGGCAAGGGGGAAAAGCCCCATGTGCTCGTCATGTCCGCCACGCCGATCCCGCGCACGCTGGCGCTGATGATCTACGGCGATCTGGATGTTTCGATCATCGACGAGCTGCCCCCCGGACGGCAGAAGGTGGATACCTTCGCCGTGGACGAGAGCTATCGCGCGCGCCTCAACGGCTTTATCCGCAAGCTGGTGGGGGAGGGGCGTCAGGTCTTCGTCGTCTGCCCGAAGGTGGAGGACGACGAGGACGACGAGACGCCGAGCGAAAAGAAACTGAAATCCGCCGAGGAGCACGCCAGGGAGCTTGCGCGGGAATTCCCGGCGCTCACCGTGGGCTGTGTCCACGGGCGGATGAAGCCGAAGGACAAGGACGCGGTCATGGCCGCCTTTGTCCGCGGCGAGACGGATATCCTCGTCGCGACGACGGTCATCGAGGTCGGCGTGGACGTGCCGAACGCCGCGCTGATGATCATCGAGAATGCCGAGCGCTTCGGCCTCAGCCAGCTCCATCAGCTGCGCGGCCGCGTCGGGCGCGGCCGGCACAAGAGCTGGTGCATCCTTGTCTCGGACAACAAGGGCGAGGAGGTCAAGGCCCGCCTTTCGATCATGAGCAAGACCAACAACGGCTTTGAGATCTCCGAGGAGGATCTGCGTCTGCGCGGCCCCGGCGATTTCTTCGGCGCGCGCCAGCACGGTCTGCCGGAGATGCACGTGGCGGATCTCGGCGCGGACACCCAGGTGCTGAAAACCGCACAGGAGGAGGCCAAGGCCCTCCTCGCCGCCGACCCGCAGCTTAGCCTCCCCGCGCACGCCGCCCTGCGCGAGCGCATTGAGACCTTGTTCCGAAATAATACGGACAGTTTTAACTGAGGGAGAGGGCATGAAAGAAAAGCATAAAGCGGTATTGTACCTTGCAGTTGCCATTTTTTCCGTGACACTAATCAATTATCTGAGATTTGCTCATGGGAGAGAGTGGTATGCAGATCATCTGTCGAACGATTTGTTCGCATTGGGTATATTGTTCATCACCCTGATCCTTGGGGCGGCACTTTGGGGGCTTGGACGGCTCGTAAAGAAGAAAAAAGTGTTGAAAGCAGTTCTTTTGTTTTCAGGATTCACATACTTGCTCGGATCAGTTTTGGCAATCATTACTCTTGTAATAGGATTCTTTTTCCCAGCAGCACGGGAGTTGATCCATTTCGCGTGAAAATGGTTTGCTATAAAAAGATGATCAGGCCGGGGAGCTACCCGGCCTGATCGATTATTTATACTGTCTGTAATCGCTGCTCTCCACGGCGCTGTCCGGCGGGAAGAACTCGTCGACAGGGAAGTCGATCCGTCCGAAGAGCGCGCAGGGATCGTCCTCACTGGTGCCGGGGCACTCCTTATCCGGCAGGAAGTAGTCATAGGCGGGAATGAGCAGCTGCGTCTCGCGCTCGAGACGTACCATCGAGAACTGGCCGATGGTGACGAACCAGCGGCGTACATTGTCCACCGTGATCAGATCCTCGCCCATCGCGTCAAGGATGAACTGGGGGATGATGATATTGTCGCTGCCCGGCGTATCGGCCGGATCGGCAAGCGAGGCGTGCAGCGCGATCGGGTCGACGGCGTTGACAACGGCCTTGGGCTGGTCGTCGAGCGAGACGATTGCGGGCTCGCTGTCGGAGGTAAAGGTCTTGACGCTGCCCTCGCTGCCGAAGAGCATCACCCGCTTGTCAAAGACCGCAAGTCCGCGGCAGAGCTGGGCGCCGGGGAAGGTCTCGGCCGTGACGCGGTAGAAATACGTGCAGTCCACGGTGTAGTAACCCCGGTTGAAGCTCACGGGCTCGACGTTGACGTTGATGTATAAAAGCTCCGCGGCCTTGGGGCGGATACTGATGGCGTTGTCGAGATAGGTCTGCGAGCTGATCGTGGGATAGACGCGCAGCTCGTCGACGCAGTCCTTGTCTCTGCAGCAGTCAAAGATCTTGTTCGTATTGATGGAAACGGCCTCTCGGATGCTTGCATTATTTCCGACCGGCCCGGGAATGACTCTGTCCGGCATGATACGACCTCCTGTGATGATAAAGTTCATTACAGTTTATGCGCGCCGCGGCGCGGTGTGTCATTTTGTTCTTGAAAAAATGGCTGGGTGAAGTATAATAAAATATTATTATAGAAAAAACGGAGGAGAGAGAAATGGACCATCACGGCTTCATCCATGAAAAGCTGGACATCAAGCTGCTCATCCTGTTCATCTTAAGCCGTCTTCCCGCCCCGGTCGACCGCGGCACGCTCGACGAGCTGTGCCAGCAGTGCGACTCCGGCGTGGGTTATTTTGATTATTCCGACTGCCTCGGCGATCTGATGGCTACCGGCCACATCACCGAGGAGGACGAGGAGTATACGATCACCGATAAGGGACGGCGCAACGCCGAAACGGTCGAGAGCAGCCTCCCTTATTCCGTGCGCGCCAAGGCGCTGAAACTCATCGCGCCGGTGGAGGCGCGGCTGGCCCGCGCCGCCATGATCCGCGCCGAGAGCCGTACGGACGAGGACGGCTGCCGCGTCTGTCTTGCCATGTCCGACGGCAAGGGCGAGATCATCTCGCTCTCGCTCCTGTGCGCGGGCGAGGAGCAGGCGAGGAAAATGAAAAAGAAGTTTCGCCGCGAGGCGGAGGAGGTCTACCAGCGGATTGTCGAGATCCTGTGCGAGGAAGGAAAGTGAGCTCCCATGAAATTCACCATCCCCGAGGGCTATGTCAGTTATCTCTCCATTTATGATACGCAAAAGGCGATCAGCCTGCTCAAGCGTCTTTTTGAGGATCGGCTCTGCGCGCTTTTGAATCTCCAGCGCGTATCCGCGCCGCTTTTTGTCGACGAGGCCTCGGGCCTGAACGACAACCTCAACGGCTACGAGCGCCCGGTCAGCTTTGACATCCTGCGCTCCGAGCACCGCGCCGAAATCGTCCAGTCCCTGGCCAAGTGGAAGCGTCTGGCCTTAAAGCGCTACGGCTTCTATCCCGGCCGCGGGATCGTGGCCGATATGGACGCCGTCCGCCGTGACGAGGACGAGCTGGACAACCTCCACTCGGTCTATGTCGACCAGTGGGACTGGGAAAAGATCATTCTGCCCGAGGAGCGCAAGATCGACTATCTCAAATCCACGGTCATGGACATCGTCACGGCCATCTGCGACACGCAGGACACGATGCAGGCCATTTATCCGCAGCTGCAGGGGATGGGCAAGCTCGAGCGCCGCGTGAGCTTTATTACGGCGCAGGAGCTCGAGGATCTCTACCCCGACTTCACGCCGAAGCAGCGCGAGAACGCCTATCTGCGCGAGCACCCCACCGCCTTCCTCATCGGCATCGGCGCGCCGCTTCGCTCCGGCAAGCCGCACGACGGCCGCGCGCCGGACTATGACGACTGGGCGCTCAACGGCGACCTGCTGTTCTGGTACGAGCCGCTCGGCTGCGCGATGGAGCTCTCGTCCATGGGCATCCGTGTCGATCCCAAATCGCTGTCCGAGCAGCTGCACGCCGCCGGCTGCGACGGGCGCCGGGAGCTGCCGTACCACAAAATGCTCTTAAACGGCGAGCTTCCGCTGACGATCGGCGGCGGCATCGGCCAGTCGCGCCTTTCCATGCTCCTCCTCGGCAAGATCCACATCGGGGAGGTGCAGGCCTCGATCTGGAGCGAGGAGACCGTGCACGCCTGCGAAAAGGCGGGCGTGATCCTGCTGTGACCCAACAATAAGTTAACATAATATTGTTATTAAAAGCAAGTAAACCGCAATGTGATAATCACATTGCGGTTTACATAATTTTATCACACCATTTTCTCCGGTCGGACAAGCTCGTCAAATTCTTTCTCATCAAGCAGCCCCAGCCGAAGTACGGCCTCCTTGAGCGTCAGGCCCTCGAGATAGGCGAGCCGCGCGGCCTTTGCCGCGTTTTCATAGCCGATGCGCGGGCTCAGGCAGGTCACCAGCATCAGCGAGCGGTCGAGATTTTCACGCATCTTCTCCCTGTTGGCCTTCAGCCCGGAGAGACAGCGCGCCGTAAACGAGCGGATCGAGTCGGAAAGCAGCCGAACGGAGTGGAGATAGTTATAGATCAGCACCGGCATGAACACGTTCAGCTCAAAGTTGCCCTGCGACGCGGCGATGCCGATCGCCGTGTCGTTCGCCATGACCTGCACCGCGACCATCGTGACAGACTCGCACTGCGTGGGGTTGACCTTGCCCGGCATGATCGACGAGCCGGGCTCATTCTCCGGGATCGTGATCTCACCGATACCGCAGCGGGGGCCGGAGGCGAGATGGCGCACGTCGTTTGCGATCTTCATCATGCACGCGGCGAGGGCCTTGACCGCCCCGTGGGAGAAAACGAGCGCGTCCTTGCTCGTCAGCGCGCGGAACTTGTTCGGATCGCTGACAAAACGATACCCGGTCAGCTCTGAGATATAGCGTGCGGAGAGGGAAGCAAAGCCATCCGGCGCGTTCAGACCCGTGCCGACCGCCGTGCCGCCCAGCGCCAGAGCGGAGAGGGAGGCGGAGGAGAGCTCGATTTCCTCTTTTGTACTTTCCAGCATGCCGCGCCAGCCGCTGATTTCCTGGGAAAAGCGCAGGGGCGTGGCGTCCTGCAGGTGCGTCCTGCCGATCTTGATCACGTCTGCGTTTTCCTCCTCCAGACGGCGCAGAACGGCGATGCACTCGTCGATCGCGGGGAGGAGCGAGCCCTGCACCGCGGCGAGAGCGGCGATGTGCATCGCGGTGGGGAAGGTGTCGTTCGAGCTCTGCGACATGTTCACCGTGTCGTTCGGGTGCAGCAGCGTTTCGCCCGCGAGCCCGTTGCCGCGGTTTGCGATGACCTCGTTGACGTTCATGTTTGTCTGCGTGCCGCTCCCCGTCTGCCAGACGGATAGGGGAAACTCCGCGTCGAGCTTGCCCGCAAGGATCTCGTCGCAGACCTCTTCGATCAGCTTACAGCGCCTCTCGTCCAGTCTGCCGAGATCGCGGTTGGTCATCGCCGCCGCCTTTTTCAGCACGGCAAAGGCGCGAATGATCTCCCGCGGCATGCGGTCCCCGCCGATGGGAAAATTCTCCAGACTCCGCTGCGTCTGTGCGCCCCACAGCCTCTCTGCCGGGACCTTCACCTCGCCGAGCGAGTCGTGTTCGATCCGATATTCCATCTATAAACACCCCTTGAAAAAGTGGTATGGTACGTTTCTTTTCGTACCATACCACAGTTTTTTGCCCGTATCAAGAGAGCCGCGCCCTTTAGCGCCCGGATTCGAGCGCGCGTGCGCGCCTGACCTTTGCCTGCTTGCGCCCCTCGTTCGCGGCGCGGCGGCAGGCGAGCAGCAGCCCTCGCCCCTCAAGCGACCGGGTATAGACAAGCTCGAAGCGGTCGCCGCTTTTCTCCAGCGCCTTCCGCAGCCGCTCCGCCGTCTCCTTCCTCGCGGCAAGCAGCGACGGAACGGCGTAGCTCTGCGACAGCATCCGCCTGGAAAAGCCGAAGAGAGGCAGCGTGCGGATCAGCAGATACCGCGGATTGTCAAGCGGGGAGAGCAGCTCGCCCATCGCCTCGGCGAAAAGCGTCATTTCCCGCGCGCTTGCGCTGTCAAGGGCGCACTCCACGCCGCCGTTCACCGACGTGATGCAAACGCGCGCCTCCTTGCTTTCGATCTGTCCGCTTTGGCGCAGCGTTTCGAGCAGCGCCTCGCCGAGCCTCCGCACAGACCTTTCCGCCGAGGCGTTGCCGAAACTGCGGCGCAGATCGCCGACCATCGAATAGGCGGAGTAGCCCATCAGCGGCACGAGCAGCGCATAGGCCGCGGCGGGCGGCGAGGCCAGACAGACTGCCCCCGCTGCGACGGCCAGCACCCCATGCAGCGCCGCGGCGCCGCCTGCGCCCGATGCATAGACCTTCGGGCGGATCGCGCGGGAAGCGCGAACGGTCTCGCTGACGCTTCCGGCGTCGGCGGCGGTGAGCGCGCGTTCCCAGCTCTCCGCCATGCCGCGTCGGTCTGCGGCGCGCGCAAGCATGTCCGCGTTGATCTCGTCGATCTTTTCTTTCGTATAAGGCGGCCTGAGCAGGTCGATGCGTTCGATGCCGCTCTCGATCCGCTCGCCGTCATAGGACGGCGCCATAAAGCACGCGAAACGCCGCTGCAGCAGCGCAAAATCCTCCCCCAGCGGGCGCTCGTCGTCGGAATAGAGAAAGGCGAGCTTCCGCTCCGGGGGAAGGAGCGTGACAAGGTGCCAGATGTTGGCTGCCTTGTGCGGATCGCCGCGGTCGATGCGGATCGCGCGTCCGCGCATCTGATTCGAGCTCATAAAGCTCCCGACAAAGCTCGCGAGCACAAGCGTATTGATACAGGGCGAATCCCAGCCCTCGCCGAGCAGCGCCTTCGTCCCGACCAGGATATGCAGCACCCCGCGCTCAAGCGCCTCGGTCAGCAGCGCGACGCTTTCCCGGCTGCCGCCGGCGGGGGAGAGCGTCACATAACGGCTGTCGTTCAGTTCTTCAAAGCTGCATACGATCCCGCGCTCCTCCGCAAGCTGCAGCAGGTCGCCGAGCGCGGCGTTCGGCACGATCACGAGCGAGCCTGTCAGCAGCGCCAGGCGCGTCTCATAGGGGCAGATCCGTCTCACGGCCTCGAAGATCGGTACGGCGCCCATCGCACTGAGCGGGCGAGAGCTGTTCACAACAGAAAGCAGATTTCCCCGGATGTGATCGGTCAGGATCAGCATCCTGAGACCGCGCCCGCACGCGGCGATCTCCGCCTCGGCGATATGCGCAATGCTCTCAAGCTTGCCGAGGGAGGAGAGCATTTTCCGCTGCAGCGCGGGGTCTGCCGAAAGCGAGAGCGTTTCGCCGGAAAGCAGCCCCTCCTCGGAAAGAATCTGTCTGACGCGGGCGGACAGGGCGCTGCCGAAGAGGTCGCCGCGCACGATCAGAAACGAGAGCGCGCGCTCCGCCGTCTCCTCGCGGCAGACGGGCAGACGGCCGGAGGGGAGAAAGAGCTTAACCGTTTCCCTTGGCACTTCCATGCCAAACGCCGCTGCGAGCGAGAGCAGCGCGACAAGCTCATCGGCGTACTCCCACAGCTTTTCCTTCTCTTCTGCCGCTCCATCGAGCCCGACGGCCTGTACCGCCGCGGGGACGAGCGCCTCCGCCTTTAATCTTGTGAGCGCGCGGTCGGCGTGTTCGGCATAGCGCTCCAGCATAGTGCGTTCGTCCGCCGAGGGATAGCTGAAATAGATATAATCCTGGTGAGGGCAGAGCGTTTTCTTTTTCACGAGCTCCGGCACAAAGATCTCGGCGTCGATCGGCCCGCATACGCGCAGATAGCGCTCCCACTCTCCCGGCGTGCCGTCATAGGGCGGCGTCGCCGTCAGCGCGATGACCGTCACGCTCTCGCCGAGCGTGTCGAGCAGCGCTTCGAGCGAGCGCTGCCACTCGTTTTGCAGATGGTGCGCCTCGTCGAGGCATACCGTGCCGATGCCCATCTCTTTTATCGCCTTTGCCCACAACGGCTTGCCGCTCTCATCCGGACGAGAGGCGGCATGCAGCGCCTGATAGGTGATCGAGCAGATCGGAGCCGAGCAGCCGAGCTCGCCGCCTACATAATCCGCGGTACTCTCGCCCTCGGGCAGGAACAGCTCGGCAAAGCGCTCGCCCCACTGCTCCTTGACCGTGACGGTGGGGGAGAGGATCAGCGTCCGCTTCCCGGCGCGCCGGATCAGCTCAAGGCCCAGTACGGTCTTGCCGCTGCCGGGCGCTGCCACGATATGAAGATGCCCGTCTTTGAGATAGCCCTCCGCCTCATCAAGGATCTCCTGCTGATAGCTGCGGAAGCTGCCGCGAAAGACAACGCGGGGAAAAACGTCGGACACCGTATCCACACCTCCGGAAAAACAGGTTGGTTTCTGCTTCTTTTATATCACGGCGAGAAAGGGAAATCAATCGCAGCGATCGGAAAGAAAAATGGCAGCACGAGCACATTGTGAATTGATTTTCATATATCGTTCTGATAAAATGGTTCCAAAGCAAAACACCGTAAAAGAACAAAAAGAAAAGAGGGAACATATATGAGTAAAGTCAAGCGTATCGGCGTTCTGACCAGCGGCGGCGACGCGCCCGGCATGAACGCGGCTGTCCGCGCCGTTGTGCGTACGGCGCTGGCAAACGGCATCGAATGCGTCGGCATCCGCCGCGGTTGGCAGGGACTGATCAACGGCGACTTCATGCCGCTCTCCCGCGAAAGCGTCGGCCATATCCTCTCGCGCGGCGGCACGATGCTCTATACGGCTCGCAGCGATGAATTCATGACCGAAAGCGGCCGGAAAAAGGCCGTCAACACCTGCAAGATGCTCGGCCTTGAGGGCATCGTCGCCATCGGCGGCGACGGCACCTTCCGCGGCGCGCTGGAGCTGTCACGTCTCGGCATCCCCGTCGTCGGCGTGCCCGCCACGATCGACAACGACGTCGGCTGCACGAATTACACGATCGGCTTTGACACTGCCTGCAACACAGCCATCGAATGCATTGACCGTCTGCGCGACACGATGCAGTCGCACGAGCGCTGCTCGGTCGTCGAGGTCATGGGCCGCAACGCCGGCTTCCTGGCGCTGTACGTCGGCATCGCCGTCGGTGCAACGGCCGTCCTGGTGCCGGAGCGCGAGATCGATTTTCAAAAGGACGTCATCGAACGTATCCAGGATTCCCGTCTGGCCGGCAACACGCACTTTATGATCGTCGTGGCCGAGGGCGCGGGTCATGCCTTCGACGTCGGCGAAAGGATCCAGGAAGAGCTCGGCATCAGCCCGCGCGTGACCGTTCTCGGCCATATCCAGCGCGGCGGCGCGCCGAACGCCCGCGACCGCGAGACCGCGACCCGCATGGGCTATTATGCCGTCAATTCCTTCGTGGAAGGCCGCGGCAACTGCATCATCGGCACGCAGGAGGGCGGCATCGTCGAGATCCCGATCGAAGAGGCCCTTGCCATGAAGAAGCACCTGCAGATGGACCGTTACCGCATCATGGAGGCCATGCAGTTCGGCGGCCTCTATCAGACCGGCCGCGTTTAACCGAATATAAAACAAATACGCAGCAGGAAGCACCATCCAATCGGATGGTGCTTCCTGCTGGTTGGGGAAGATGGCTTCGCCCGTCTGCGGACGGGCCGGGTCAGCGGGAAAACGTGCCACCGGCACGTTTTCTGACACGCCTCCCCTTCGAATCCGTCTTCACAAAGACCCCCACAAGCAAAAGCACCGCCTTCACAGGCGGTGCTTTTGCTTGGTGGGGGAAGATGGATTCGAACCATCGAAGGCATCGCCAGCAGATTTACAGTCTGTCCCCTTTGGCCACTCGGGAATTCCCCCATATGAACTTGCGCTTGCGGAAACAAGGTGTTTTGCGATGGAGCTGGTGGACGGATTCGAACCCCCGACCTGCTGATTACAAATCAGCTGCTCTACCGGCTGAGCTACACCAGCGTTTCCGTTCAGCCCGCTTATAATAGCAAATACTGCCTCGTTTGTCAACTAATTTTTTTCCAAATACTATGAACGGATATGGCCTTTTCAACTGTGAATTGAAATCGCTTCCCGTGTATGCTATGATGTACGGGATCAGAGAAACAGATAGGTGGTCAAATGAGCAGACAGATAAAAAATATTGTAGAAGGCGTTGTGATCCTTCTTCTGGCGATCGCGCTTGTCATGACATTGGGCAGACACGTCATCCACCCCGAGGAAGAGACCGACCCGCACGAGGGTCAGGTTCTGATCAACGACGGCTACAACGATGTGTGGATCACGCCGATCGAGGGCGTCGAGGTCAACGATCTGAAAAAAGAGGACTTCAAGCACGCCGACGGCAAAGTGATCTATACCGGCGAGGACTATGACACCGTTCTTGGCGTCGATGTCTCGGAGCATCAGCGCTATATCGACTGGCAGCAGGTCGCGGACAGCGGAGTGAAGTTTGCCTATGTTCGCTGCGGCTACCGCGGCTATACCCAGGGCAGTTTGAACGAAGACCCCTGGTTTCTCACGAATATCGACGGCGCGCGCGAGGCGGGGCTGGACGTTGGCGTGTACTTCTTCTCCCAGGCGATCAACGTCGCCGAGGCGATCCACGAGGCGCGCTTTGTTCTGCGGCAGATCGAGGGTCACGAGATCACGCTTCCCGTCATGTACGACTGGGAAAAGCTCGAGGATATCGAGGACGCCCGCACGAACGACCTTGACCCGTCCATCATCGGCGACTGCGGCGTGGCCTTTTGCGAGACGATCCGTGCCGCGGGCTATGAGGCGGGGATCTACTTCAATCGCCAGCTCGGCTATTACAGTCTGGATCTCTCCCGCCTCAAGGACGTCAAGTTCTGGCTGGCCGTGCCGGGGGATTATCCCGACTTTTATTACGCGGGCAACATCTGGCAGTATACGCACGAGGGCGAGGTGCCCGGTATCGAGGGACAGGTGGACATGAATCTGATGTTTACCAGGCGCCCGGATCCGACGCCGGACCCCGAAGCATCACCCGCACCGTAAAAAGGGGAGCGCTTCATTCACTCCCGCTCCCGTTCGACTCCCCCCGGATAGAAAAACAACAGCCCCATCCTGCGGATGAAGCTGTTGTTTTTGGAGCGGATGATGGGAGTCGAACCCACCTTACCGGCTTGGGAAGCCGAAGTTCTACCGATGAACTACATCCGCGTGCGAAAGCAGTATAACACCTCAAAAGAGAAAATTCAACAGAAAAATGAGGGACGAAGAGAAATGAAACTGATCATCGCATCCAACAACGCCCATAAGCTCGAGGAGATCAAGGCGATCCTGGCAGATTCGTTCGACGAGATCCTGTCGCTGCGCGAGGCGGGGATCGAGCACGAGACGATCGAGGACGGCGAGACCTTTGCCGCGAACGCCGAAAAGAAGGCGCGTGAGATCATGCTTCTCTCCGGCTGCTGCGCGCTGGCCGACGACAGCGGCCTGTGCGTCGACGCGCTCGGCGGCGCGCCGGGGATCTACTCGGCCCGCTATGCCGGCGAGCACGGCAACGACGCCGCCAACCGGCAAAAGCTGCTCCGTGAGCTCAAGGGCGAGGAAAACCGCGCGGCGCACTTCACCTGCGCGATGGCGCTCGTCCGCCCCGACGGCAGCGAGGTCACGGCCGAGGGCTATGTCCACGGCCAGATCGCCTATGAGGAAGCGGGGCAGTTCGGCTTCGGCTACGATTCGCTGTTCTATCTGCCGGAGTACAGCCTCACAATGGCGCAGCTGCCGCCCGAGGTGAAAAACGAGATCAGCCACCGTCACAACGCGCTGCAGGCGCTGCTCGAAAAGATATAACGAAAACAGATCCCCGACCGGGGATCTTTTATTATCGGCTGCGGCACAGGATGATGAAGATCAGCCCGAGCATACCGAGATGCACGGGATAAAACGCGTAAAACGCCGTCCGCATCTTTCGCCCCAGCTTCCCGTTGTAAAAGGCAAGCGGAACGAGCGCGGCCCACGCGCCCATGAGGAAGAGCGGCGTGGCGTAATACTCCGCCGCGCACCAGACGGCGGCATATAGGAGCTGCGCCGCGCGCCGCCCGCGCAGGAAATACAGCCCGATCACCAGCCCAACGCCGAGCAGACCGTAGTCCGCGTTTTGCTGGAGAAAAAACAGCTCGACCCCGAGCGCCGCGAAGCAGAGCGCGACCCGCACCCATGACCTCCCGGACGAGCGGAGATATTCCAGCGCCATCATCAGCGCCATCGAAACGGCGAGCGTGTAAAAAACGTTCATATGCCCGCCAAGGAGCACGATCCCGTCCACACAGAGCCGCGGCCCCGCGAGCGCAAATGCGACAAGCAGCGTGAGGCACGAGCTGTCCGCCCGTCCCTTCGCGACAAAGAAAAAGTAGACCGCAAGCGGGAGCAGCAGCGGCAGCGCCGCCATCGCGTCGAAGGAGAAAAACATCACGCCGGCCGAGCGGTAGTTCCCGCCCGTAAAGGCCAGCGTAAACGGCACCTGCGACACGGCGGCATACAGGATGAGGCGGCCGAGATACTTCTTCCGGTCGCTCGTCTTTTCAAACCCGTTGACGAGCAGATAGGCGAAGATGATAAACGCGATCCGCCCGACAGCGCGCCCGGCCCGGTAAGCGACGGAGGCGTAGGGGAGAAAGCCGGCGAGAGCCAGAATATAGGTCAGATGGTCGATGAACATCGTGCCGATCGCGATCAGCTTCAGGACGAATACGCTCATACTTTCCTCCTCAGATCTCCCGCTCCAGCGTGAACTCGTTTTTGTGAAAGCGGATCAGCCCGTCGCGCTGCATACGCCCCAGCTCGCTCGACAGCGCGCTGCGGTCCACGCCGAGATAATCGGCCAGCTCCTGCCGCGAAAAGGGGATGAAGAAGTGGTCGCTGCCCTTCTCCCGCGCCTCATAGGACAGATACGACAGCAGCCTCTCGCGGATCGACCGCGCCGCGGTGTGCATCATCCGGGCGTTCAGCCCCAGATTCTTTGCCGCCGAGATGCGCACGAGATTGCGGATGATCTGCCCGTGACAGTCGCAGTTGCTCGCACAGCTGCACAGCAGCCTCGTCATGTCGAAAAAGACGATCACGCTCTCCTCGCTCGCCACGATGTCGACCTGCAGCTCCTTTTCCGGGATGGCCGCGTAGGTCTCGCCGAAGATCTGTCCAGCTTCGATATGACTGAAGATATGGCTGTCGCCCCAGTAAAAGTTCATAAGGATGTTGACGCTTCCGGACTCGACCAGCCCAACCTCGCTGACGGTCTCGCCCGCGCGCCAGATCGTGCTGCCCTTGGCATAGCGCTTTTCATGCGTGTTCAGACAGTCTACGAGCGCGCCCAGCTCCTCCTCGCGGATCCCGCGGAACAGCTCCGCGCGGGAAAGGGACCGAATATCCATACGCACCTCCTGAAAAATGTTGTTTTAACAACATACAACCTGCGCCTATTGTAGTAGAATCCACCCGGAATTACAAGAGGAGGAATCCAAATATGGCATATATCACCGAAAAAACGCTCATCGGCGAGATCGTCAACACCTATCCCGAGTCGATCGAGACCCTGCTTTCCGTCGGCATGCACTGCCTCGGCTGCCCCGCGTCCCAGGCCGAAAGCCTCGAGGAGGCCTGCGCTGTCCACGGCCTCGACCCCGTCGTCGTCGCCAAAGCCGTCAACGCCGCCATCACCGCCGAGCGCGGATAAGAGCCTTTTTCAAAACAATAAAAGCCGAGAGGACAGTGTTCCTCTCGACTTTTTTACTAAGCATCCATTAATGAGTGTAATCTGAAAAAGTTCTGCTTGACTTTTTCATGCCTGATACATATAATGTAAAAGCTGTCCGGAAAAAGAAATATCGGGGTGTAGCGCAGATGTACTACGAGACGTTGCCGAGCGAAGCGAGGCTTACGGATCGTGTATGCCGACTTTAGTCGGCTGTAGCGCGTGACGCGCGCCCCTCTCCACAATTTCATTTTTTTACATTATCGGGGTGTAGCGCAGATGGTAGCGCGCTTGGTTCGGGACCAAGAGGCCCGGAGTTCAAATCTCCGCACTCCGACCACGTAAAAACGCTGAAAGCGCAAGGCTTTCAGCGTTTTTATTATTTTCATACCTTTTGCGAAAAAAGAAAATTCTTTTCTTTTTCCGTACCGCGGGTGTATACTGTTTTCAGCTTTTGACAAAATACGACCCGGCGGTCGCACAAGGCCGCGGAAAGGATGAAACATGCAGACCAAAGAAGCCATTGAAAAAGTACTTGACGCGCTCAATGACGATCCCAAGGTCGTCGAGGGCATGGAAACGGACGTGGAAGGAACACTGCGCACCCTCGTCGGCAATGACGTGAGCGAGCAGGATCTCGCCAACCTCACCAAGGGCACGAGCAAGATCTTCTCCGACAAGGCGATCGCCGCTCTCTTCCTCAAGCTCCTGAAGAAAAAGGCCAACCGCAGCGGTCTTGTCAAGCTGCTGCTCAAGGTCGGCGGCGTGTCTCTCCTCATCAAGCTCCTCGGCAAGAGCAAGAAAGAGGACGACGATGACAACTCGCTGCTCTCCTCGCTGCTCGGCAGCTCCGTCGGCACCAACCTGCTGCTCAGCCTCATCGGAAAAAAGGCCGACGAGATCCCCGCGCTCGATCTGCTGCTCGGCGCGGCCAACGGCAAGGACGACAAGGATGACAAGGACGACAAGACCGGCCTTCTCGGCTCCCTCCTCGGCAGCATCCTGAAATAAACGCAGCACGCCCGAAGCTGCCGGACAGACGGCAGCCCCCTCATGTCATTCTGAGGCCGTAAGGCCGAAGAATCTTTCTCTCTCGACCGCAAAAGGAGAGAAGATCCTTCGCCATCGGCTCAGGATGACATTTTTATTTTCCGCGCTTCTGATCCCCCCACGGGAATATGCGCGCCGTCTGCGCCATATAGTTTGGCATGGGAGGTGGGTGCATGGACAAGTTGAGACTGTATATCGCCTCGGCGCTCTTTGTGCTGCTGACGGTTGCCAAGCTGCTCTTTCCCGCCCAACTGGACACGCTCCGCCGCCAGGCCGAGCGTCTCGGTGGCGGGGAGACGGATTACAAAGGCACGGTCGAGGCGATCGGCCGCTGCCTCAGCGACAGGGATTTCGGCGAAAAGCTTGTCGCCGTATTCCGCGAATACACCGAGGAGGAGACGGAAGAGATCACATGAAATACCAGCACTTTGCCATCAGCGCCGGGGCGATCCTGCTCGGCGCTCTCCTGTATTCCGCCCTTAGCTTTTCCGAGCTCGCCGCCATCCTTGCGCCCGTCATCGTGCACGAGCTGGGGCATATCTTGACACTCCGGCTCTATGGGCTGCGTATCCGGCGCTTTTCGGCCGATCTCCGCGGGCTCTGCATCGAGTACAGCGGCCTCTGCACGCCTCTTGCCCATGCCGTCTCTGCGCTGGCCGGGCCTGCGGCGGGACTGGCCTATGCCTTCGCCGCGTCCTATTTCGGCCGCAGCCGCGGCAGCGAGACGCTCATTCTCTCATCCGGGGTCAGCCTGCTGCTCAGTCTTTTTAATCTTCTGCCCGTCCTGCCGCTCGACGGCGGGCGGGTCTTTGCCCTTGCGGCCGATGAAATCTTGGGCGGCCGGAGAGGGGACAGGCTTACCAAAACGGTCGGGCTCGTCCTTTCCACCGCCCTTTTGATGGCGGGCACCTGGCTCATGTGGCAGGGGAAGGGCGCGGCGCTCGCGCTCGCCGCGATCTGGCTTCTGGCTGCCCAGCCGGATAACGCTGCACTTGTAAAACGCAGGGAACTATTGTAAAATAGACAAAACCCTGAAAAGATACGGAGAGAGTCATGGATAAACGACTGGAACGCATCCTGCCGCGCGTGCAAAAGCCCGCACGCTATACCGGCGGCGAGTATAACCAGATCATCAAAAACAAGGACGAGGTGGAGCTCCGCCTGGCCTTCTGCTTCCCGGATACTTATGAGATCGGCATGTCGAATCTCGGCATGAAGATCCTGTATAAAACGATGAACAGCCTGCCCTTCGTCTGGTGCGAGCGCGCCTTTGCCCCCTGGGGCGACATGTATGAGGAAATGAAAAAGGCGGGCATGCCGCTTTACGCGCTCGAAAGCGGCGACAGCCTGGATCAGTTTGACGCCCTGGCCTTCTCCATCGGCTATGAAATGGCCTATACCACGGTGCTGGACATGCTCGACATGGCCGGCATCCCGCTGCGCAGTGCGGACAGGCCTGACTTGCTGCCGATCGTCTTCGCCGGCGGCTCGGCCTGCGTGAACGGCGAGCCGATGGCTCCCTTTATGGACCTCTTTGTCATCGGCGAGGGCGAGGAGATGAACAACGAGCTTCTCACGCTCCTGCGCCGGGCAAAGGCCGAGGGCTGGAGCAAGCAGGCTTTTCTGCACGAAGCCGCCCACATCGGCGGCGTCTATGTGCCCAGCCTGTATGACATCGCCTACAACGACGACGGCACGGTCCGGTCCATCACCGCGAAGGACGGCGCGCCGGAAAAGGTGCAAAAGCGCATCGTTGAGGATCTCGACGCCGCTCCCTATCCGACCGATCCCATCGTCCCCTCGACCGAGGTCGTCCAGGACAAGGTCGACATCGAGCTCTTCCGCGGCTGCGTGCGCGGCTGCCGCTTCTGCCAGGCGGGGCATATCTACCGCCCCATCCGCGCCAAAAAGCCCGAGACGCTCATCCGCCAGGGCATCGAAACGCTGCAGAACACAGGCTATGAGGACGTCACGCTTCTCTCGCTCTCTACAAGCGACTACCGACAGCTGACAGAACTCTGCGACGGATTGCTCGAATACTGCGAGCCGCGCAGCATCGGTCTTGCGCTGCCCTCGCTGCGCGCCGACAACTTCTCGATGGAACTGATGGAACGGCTGCAGCGGGTGCGCAAGACCGGTCTGACCTTCGCCGTCGAGGGCGGCAGCCAGCGCCTGCGCGACGCGATCAACAAAAACGTAACGGAGGAAGAGCTGCTCCACACCTGCGCCATCGCCTTTGCCGGCGGCTGGAACAGCGTCAAGCTCTATTATATGCTCGGCCTGCCCACCGAGACGGACGACGACATCCGAGGCATCGCGGACATGGCCGACCAGGTGCTGCACTGCTGGCGTGAAAACGCGAAAAACAAAAACCGCGGCGTGCGCATCACGATCTCGACCTCCTGCTTTATCCCCAAGCCGCACAGCCCCTTCCAGTGGGAGGCGCAGATCTCCAAGGAGGAATACCTGCGCCGTGTCAATCTGCTGCGCACGTCCATCACGGCGCGCAACGTGACCTACAACTGGCACGACGCCGAGACGAGCGTGATCGAATCCGCCCTCTCGCGCGGCGACCGCCGCCTCGGCGATGTGT
This sequence comes from Clostridiales bacterium UBA6981, assembly GCA_002450075.1. Taxonomy (GTDB): domain Bacteria; phylum Bacillota; class Clostridia; order Oscillospirales; family Oscillospiraceae; genus Limivicinus. Next base: position 990 of record DJYJ01000022.1, on the reverse strand, counting down.
TGGAGGCGGTCTGGCGCAGCGGCGGGCGTCTCGACGCCTGGAGCGATTATTTCAGTTACGAGCGCTGGGAAAAGGCATTTGCTTCCTGCGGCCTTGACCTTTCCTGGTACGCCTCGCGCGAGCGGGGAATGGACGAGGTGCTGCCCTGGGACATGATCGACGTCGGCGTCCGCCGCGCCCACCTGGTGCGCGAGCGGGAGCGCTGCTATGCCTCCACGCTCTCGCCCGACTGCCGCAAGCAGTGCTCAGCCTGCGGCGCGGCCAACATGCTGCACGGGAGGAAATGTGATGAATAAGCTTCGCATGCGCTTTTCCAAAACGGGACGCGCCATTTATATCTCGCACCTCGACCTGATGGCGACGATGCAGCGCGCTTTTTCCCGCGCCGGAAACCGTCTGAAATACTCCGAGGGCTTCAACCCCCGCCCGCAGATCTCCATCGCGCTCCCGCTTTCCGTCGGCTGCTCGAGCGTATGCGAGCTGATGGACTTCCAGCTCCTCGAGGAACAGGTTGACATAACATCGCTAAAAGACCGCCTCAACGCCACCATGCCGGAGGGCATCGAAGTGCAGGAAATCTACGAGCCTACCCGGAAAAACGCGGAATTGAAGTGGCTGCAGATCGAAGGTGTCTTTGAATATGACGACAGACCGGTTTACATAATGCAAGAACAGCTCACAGCCTTCTTTGCGCGGGACAGCATCGTGGTCGAGAAGAAGACCAAGCGCGGCTTCGGCGAGGTCGATATCCGTCCCGCCATCCGTGAGATCTCCTTTTTCGCCCGGGCGGGGGAGAGCGTCGCCCTGGCGGCTACCGTCAGCGCCCAAAATCCCACGCTCAATCCCGACCTGCTGCCCGCGGCCCTGCGCGCACTCGCGCCGGAGATCGCCCCGGACTTCGCCAAATTCACCCGAATCGAAACTTATGACGAAAATATGAGCCTTTTCCGCTGATTTCCCGCGAAAAATGTAGGTTAGTCAATCATACTT
>DJYJ01000041.1 GCA_002450075.1 Clostridiales bacterium UBA6981 | reverse complement strand
TACAACCTCGACCAGTTCGCCATTGCGAACATGAACTTCCGTACCGACCAGTACGGCGGCTCGCTGGAGAACCGTCTGCGCTTCGCCACTGAGATCGTTCAGGAGATCCACAAGCAGGCCGGCGACGATTTCCCCGTCTCCCTGCGTTACTCCGTCCGTTCCTGCACCAAGGGCTGGCGCAAGGGCGCCATGCCGGGTGAGGACTTTGTCGAGTTCGGTCGTGACATGGCTGAGTCTGAGAAGGCCGTCAAGATCCTGCAGGATGCCGGCTATGCCTTCCTCAACTGCGACAACGGCACCTACGACGCCTGGTACTGGGCTCATCCGCCTCAGTACATGCCCGACAACTGCAACCTGGCTGACGTCGAGCACATCCGCCAGTTCATCGACATCCCCGTCGCTTGCGCCGGCCGTATGGATCCGGTCAAGGCCGCCGAGGAGATCGCCGCCGGCCGCCTCGATGCTGTCGCCATCGCGCGTCAGAACCTGGTCGACGAGAACTGGGTCACCAAGATCAAAGAGGGCCGCGAAGAGGAGATCCGTCCCTGCATCCGCTGCCACAACGGCTGCTTCAACTTCTCCAAGGCTGCCGGCACCGAGAACATGCAGTCCCTGGAAGACTCGCTCCACCTCGGCCGCTGCGCGCTCAACCCGCCCACGATGCAGCACAACCGCTACAAGATCGTTCCGACCAAGAAGCCGAAGAAGGTCGCCATCATCGGCGGCGGCGTCGGCGGTATGGAATGCGCTCTCGTTCTGAAGAAGCGCGGCCACAACCCGGTCATCTTCGAGAAGGAAGACAAGCTCGGCGGCCTGTTCCTCACGGCATCCGCGATGACCTTCAAGGAGAACGACAAGGAGCTGCTCCGCTGGTACGAGCGTGAGATCAAGAAGGCCGGCATCGAGGTTCGCTTCAACACCGAGGTCAACGATCTCGGCACCATCAAGCGCGGCTTTGACGAGATCATCGTCTGCACCGGCTCCGTTCCCAGAACGATGCCCAACATCAAGGGCTTTGAAAAGACCCACTCCTTCCGCGAACTGCTGCGTGAGAAGAAGGTCGAGGGTGACAAGATCGTCTTCCTCGGCGGCGGCCAGTCCTCCTGCGAGGCGGCCTATGACCTCGTTCTGGCCGGCAAGCACCCCATCATCGTCGAGTATGGCAACGACCTCGTTGCGGCTCAGGCCACCTGCCTTGCGAACACCTCCTTCCTGCGTGACGCGATGGAGTATCACAAGGTTCCCGTGTACCTGCACAGCACGATCACCGAGATCGGCGACGGCTACTGCATGATCAAGACCCCGGACGGCGTCTTCCGTCAGGAGTGCGACGCCGTTATCAACGGCATCGGCTTCGTTCCGGCTCCGGTCGGCGAGAAGTCTGCCCATGTCCACCGCGTCGGCGACTGCGTTGCCATCGGCAACCTGCGTACCGTCGTGTGGCGTGCCTGGGACGTCTGCATGCGCATCTGATCTCCAAGAACATACAACCCCAAACGGGTATGGCCCTTCGGCCATACCCGTTTTTTTATATTTCCGTATTTTCGGGGAAAGCTAAAGGCAGCAGTAAAACAAGCGAGGTGCCGATAAAATGAGTAAACGGACGGGCAGACAGACGGTCTGCTTTTCTTCACCGCCGCAGATCTGCGGCTATGCCGCCGTGGGCGGAAAAAAGGAAGGGGAGGGGCCGCTCGGCAAAGGCTTTGACTATGTGTCGGAGGACTCGTATTTCGGCGAGCAGAGCTGGGAAAAGGCCGAGAGCCATATGCTGCGGCAGTGCTTTTCACTGGCCTGTGACAAGGCGAAGCTCCCGCCGTCAGAGCTGGACTATATCTTCTCGGGCGATCTTTTGAACCAGTGCATCAGCTCGGCCTTTGCCATGCGAGACACGGCGGTGCCGTATTTCGGCACCTACGGCGCGTGCTCAACGATGGCGGAAACGCTCTCGCTCGGCGCAATGCTGATCGACGGCGGCTTTGCCGGGAAGGTCTGCGCGCTGACGGGATCGCATTTCTGCTCGGCCGAGCGGCAGTATCGCTTCCCACTTGAATACGGCGGCCTGCGGGCGCCGACGGCCCAGTGGACCGTCACGGGTTCCGGCGCTGTCATACTGGGGGCAAGAGGGAAGGGACCGCGCATCACGCACGTCACGACTGGCGTGATCTGTGACGCGGGGATAGACGATCCGGCCAACATGGGCGCGGCGATGGCGCCGGCAGCGCATGCCACGCTGACGGCGCATTTTGAGGATACCGGCCGGAGCTTTGATGACTATGATGCCGTGTTTACGGGCGACCTCGGCGCGGTGGGACACGATATCCTCCAGTCGCTGCTGCACCGCGACGGGTATGACACGGGCGTAAAATATATGGACTGCGGCATGCTGATCTATGATGTCAAGGCTCAGGGCGTCAACAGTGGGGGCAGCGGCTGCGGCTGCAGTGCGTCGGTGCTCTGCGCGCATATCCTGCCCGCGATGGAAAAGGGGATCTGGAAGCGCGTGCTCTTTGCCGCAACGGGCGCGCTGATGTCGCCGACCAGCGCCCAGCAGGGCGAGAGCATCCCAGGCATCTGCCACGCGGTCGTCATCGAAAGAGAGGTGGAATGATGGAAACGATCCTGCAATATGCAAAAACCTTTCTGGTGGGCGGCATGCTCTGCCTGGTCGGGCAGATCCTGATCGACCGTACACGACTCACCCCCGCACGAATTTTGACAAGTTATGTCGTCGCAGGTGTTGTGCTCGGCGCTCTGGGGCTGTATCAGCCGATTGCCGATTTCGCCGGAGCCGGGGCGAGCGTCCCACTGACGGGATTCGGAAATCTGCTTGCCAAGGGTGTGCGAGAGGCCGTGTCTGAAAAGGGATTGATCGGCGCCTTTACCGGCGGGATCGGTGCCGCGGCGGGCGGTATCTGTGCAGCGGTGTTTTTCGCGCTGCTTGCCGCACTGCTGTTCCGGGCAAAGGAAAAGAAATGAATTATGTTAACCAAAGAGGCCGCGAAATCCGCGGTCTCTTTCTTAGTGTAAAATAGATGTAGG
>DJYJ01000073.1:34058-34377 GCA_002450075.1 Clostridiales bacterium UBA6981 | reverse complement strand
GGGCATCGCCGCGATGCACTGCTCGGCCAACACCGACATGAACGGCGAGAACACCGCGATCTTCTTCGGTCTGTCCGGCACGGGCAAGACCACGCTGTCCACCGACCCGAAGCGTCTGCTGATCGGCGACGACGAGCACGGCTGGGACGACGAGGGCGTGTTCAACTTTGAGGGCGGCTGCTATGCCAAGGTCATCAATCTGGACAAGGACTCTGAGCCCGACATCTACAACGCCATCCACCGCGACGCGCTGCTGGAGAACGTGACGGTCGATGAAAACGGCAAGATCGACTTTGCCGACAAGAGCGTGACCGAGAAC
>DJYJ01000073.1:33746-33981 GCA_002450075.1 Clostridiales bacterium UBA6981 | reverse complement strand
CTACCCGATCGAGCACATCGAGAAGATCGTCAAGCGCGTGCGTCCCGTCTCCTCCGGCCCCGCGGCCAAGAACGTGATCTTCCTCTCGGCCGACGCCTTCGGCGTGCTGCCCCCTGTCAGCATCCTGACCCCGGAGCAGACCCAGTATTACTTCCTCTCCGGCTTCACCGCCAAGCTCGCGGGCACCGAGCGCGGTATCACCGAGCCCACGCCCACCTTCTCCGCCTGCTTCGGC
>DJYJ01000073.1:0-33673 GCA_002450075.1 Clostridiales bacterium UBA6981 | reverse complement strand
CCAGGCCTTCCTCGAGCTGCATCCGACCAAGTATGCCCATGAGCTCGTCAAGCGCATGGAGATGAGCGGCGCGAAGGCCTATCTCGTCAACACCGGTTGGAACGGCAGCGGCAAGCGCATCTCCATCAAGGACACCCGCGGCATCATCGACGCGATCCTTGACGGCTCGATCAACAGCGCGCCGACCAAGAAGATCCCCTACTTTGATTTCGAAGTGCCGACCGAGCTGCCCGGCGTCGACCCCAAGATCCTCGACCCGCGCGACACCTATGCCGATCCCTCCGTCTGGGAAGAGAAGGCAAAGGATCTCGCCGGCCGCTTCATCAAGAACTTTGTCAAGTATGAGACCAACGAGGCGGGCAAGGCGCTCGTCGCCGCCGGTCCCAAGCTCGACTGAGCCCCCGCACAAAAGGAAAAAAGGCTGCTGCATGATTCATGCAGCAGCCTTTTTTATGCCGTCACGCGTTACCAGACAAAGGGGATCAGACGGTATTTCACGCGCTCCATATAGTCCTCATAGCCGGGCAGCTCTTTTTTCAGCAGCCGCTCCTCGCCGCGGATGCGGCGGATGATGAGCGGCGGGTAGGCGAGCATGGCGAGAAAGGAAAAGATCGAGCCGAGCACAAGCGGCATCGACAAAAACAGCAGCAGCGAGGCCGCGTACATCGGATGGCGCACGATGCCGTAAAGGCCGCTGTCGACCACGATCTGTCCCTGCTGCACCTCGATCGTACGGGAGAGGAAGGCATTTTCGCGCAGCACCTCGCCCCACATGAGATAGGCCAGGAGGAACAGAACAGCCGCGGCGTGAACGACCCAGCCGGGCAGCTTGAGCCAGTCGAAGCGGAAGTTCAGCCCCGCGAGGATGAACGCGGCAATGAACATCACGCCGCTCTGCCGGATGATCTCCTTTTGCTCGCCCTCCCGCTCTTTGGCGTTGAGCCGCTTTTCCAGCAGCGCGGGATCGCGCAGCATCATCACGACGCCGGCGATGAACATCGGGAGGAACAGAAGTCCCATCAGCAGCCAGCCGTTCGGATAGCGCAGCGTCCCTGCCGGGAGGAAGAGCAGCAGCCCCACCAGCACGACGCCGGCAAGATATTTTGTGATCGCCTGGACAAACAGCTTTTTTGTCATCGGGATTCTCCTTTCATTCGACGGATTTGAGCGACTCGGCCATATCGACCGTATCAAGATGGCGGCGCATAAAGGCGTTCGTCAGAAGTGTAAAGACGATCGTCACGGCATAGGCCAGCACATAGCTCAACGGCGAGACGCGATTGGAAAAGCTCATATACTCCACCACGAGCGCGCGGATGATGATCGCGTGCAGCCCCTTGCCGAGGACGAGCCCCAGCGCAGCGCCGAGGACGGAGAGCGTCACGTTTTCGCGCAGAACGTAGGATGCGGTCTCGCGCCGGTAAAAGCCCAGCACCTTGACCGTGGCGATCTCGCGCGTGCGCTCCATCAGGTTGATATTCGTGAGATTATAAAGCGTGATGAACGCCAGCGCCCCGGAGCAGACGACGATCAGCGCGATCAGAAGATCCATGCTGCGCATCGAGTTTTCCATCGTCTCCCGCTCCTGCTGCGTCTCGGAGACGTAGCTCACGCCTTTTTCGGCGCGCAGCGACGCGCCGAGGGCGGCGGGGTCGGTGTCCGGCGCGGCGAGCAGCAGCGCCGTGTTCTCCTTCCCCGCCATGTCCGGAACCATAGCGGTAAAGACAAAGTGGCGCAAATAGTTCTCGCAGATCCCCGTGACCGTGACCGTCAGCACCTCGCCGCTCTCCCGCGTGAGAGAAAGGCGATCGCCGACCGAAAGGCCGGTCGTCTCGGCGATCTTCTCCGTGATGACGGCCTCGCCCTCCCCCGGCCAGGGAAGCGCGCCGTTCTCATCGTACAGATCGATGAGGCCATCGAGCGCGCCGGGAGCGGCGGCGATCAGGCGGGTCTCTTTTTTCCTTCCGCCGTTTTCGACCGTGACCGTCTCCTGCCGCGTCAGCGCAAATCGCTCCGTCTCCGTTTCCCAGAGCGCGGCGGCCTCTTCCGCCGTTGTCTCGTCCGTATCGAGATTGACCTCGAGATCGTAGAGCATGATCTCGTCATACTGCTGCGAGCTGATGTGCGCGATCGAATCGCGCGCCCCCAGGCCCGCGAGGAGCAGCGCCGTGCACCCGCCGATGCCGAGCAGCAGCATCGCCACCCGCGTGGGAAAACGGAAGGCGTTGCGCAGACTGAGCCGGGAGAAGAACGGCAGCCGCCTCCACAGAAACGTGACGTGCTCGAGCAGGATCTTTTTCCCCTTTTTCGGCGCTCTCGGGCGGATGAGCTCCGCCGGGCGTTCGCGCCCTTCACGGCGGCAGACGAGATAGGTCACCAAAAGCGCACCGGGCACCGTGACAAGCAGGCAGAGGGTCGCCATCAGCGGGCTGAAGAAGAAATCCAGCTTTGCGTAATCGTACAGGATGCCATAGGCAAACCAGACGAGATACGGGATCAGCACCGTGCCGGCGAAAAAGCCCGTCACGCAGCCGAGCAGCGCGGCGGAGGCGGCATAGAGCAGATACTTGCTCATCGTCGCGAAGGAGGAGTAGCCCATCGCCTTCATCGTGCCGATGAGCGTGCGCTCCTCGCCGACCATGCGCGTCATCGTCGTGATGCACACGAGCGCCGCCACGAGCACGAAAAACAGCGGGAAGACGTCAGAGAGCGCATCGATGATGCGGGTGTCGTTGTCAAAGGTGAGGTAGCCGGGATTGGTCTCCCGCCCGAGCGTATAGAGCTGAAGCTTGAGCTGCTCGTCGGCCTCGGCGGCGGCATCGGCAAGCTCAGCCTCCGCATCGCGGAGCTCTTCCTCGGCCTCGGCGAAGCCCTGCTCGGCCTCGCGTACGCCGTTTTGATACGCGGCGAGACCCATCTCCAGCTCGGTCTCGGCGTCGCGTAGCTTCTGCCGTCCCTCCTCGATCTGACGCAGGCGTTCGGGATAGGCCGCCTCGGCGGCGGCGAGCTGCGCCTCGGCGGCGTCGAGCTGTGCTTCGGCATCGTCCAGTTCACGCTCGCCGGCTTCGAGCTCGGCCGCGGAGGCGTCGAGCTCCGCCCGACCGGCGGTAAGCTGCTCCCGGGCGGCGGCAAGCTCGGCCTCCTGCGGCGCGAAGCCCGCCCGGATCTCGGAGAGCTCCGCCTGGGCGGCGGCAAGCTCCGATTGTTTTTCCCCGAGACGGGAGCGCAGCGGCGCGGCCGCCTCCTCCCCGCCGGGGAGCGCTTCGGCGGCGGCGATCGCATTTTGCAGCGCGGCGATCTCGCCCTGGATGACGGTGATGCGCTGCAGCGTCGGAGCCATGCTCGCCGTCTTATAGGCCTCGAGCTCCGCCGCGCCGATGGCGAGCTCCGCCTCGCCCGCGGCAAGGGAGGCATAGCCCGCCTCCAGTTGGGCGCGGCCTTCTTCAAGCTCGCCGCGTTTTTCGGCAAGAAGGGCGCGGTTTTGCCCGATCTCCTGCCGCGCGCCGGGGATCTGCGCCATGCCGGCGTTCAGGGCGTCGAGCCCGCGGTCAAGCTCTTCCTTTCCCGCGTCGAGCTCCGCCTGACCGTCTATGAGCTTTTGCAGCGCGTTGGCGAGCTCCTGTTCGGTGTTCTTCTTTTCGGTGCGATATTCCTCCCAGGCCTCGTCAAGCTCCCTTCGCCCATCGGCGAGCTCCGCGTCCGCCTCGGCGCGCAGAGCGCGCTGGCGCGCGGCGCCAAGCCGGTTCTGCAGCTGCTTGACGCTGCCCTCCATCCTTGTGTGGGCGTCGTCGTATTCCTCCGAATACAGCGCGCCGCCGAGGTCGCACCAGAGGAGGAGTTCATGCCAGACGTCGGTGTCAAACGCCTCCGGCAGGACATAGAGAAAGCTGTCGATCCGCCCCGCGCCGAGCGTGGTATCCCCGCGATCCGAGCTGATGTAGCGGGGCGAGCGCGCGAGTCCCACGATCTTGAAGCTGTCGCGTTTGAAGAGTGCGAGCGTGTCCTCGACGTTGTCACGGGAGAGCGTGAGTGTCGCGCCGAGATCTCCCTCGCTCCAGAAGCGGCTGTCGGCGACGCACTCTCCGGCGTTTCGCGGCAGGCGGCCTGCCGTCAGCTCCGGCACGTCGACTCTCTGGGTCAGACTCATGATATGGCAGACGCTCTGCTTGCCGCTCTGCATCAGATAAACATCGGAAAAGCGGGCGCCCTCCGCCGCCTCGACGCCGTCGAGTGCGGAGAAGGCCGCGCAGTCGCTCTCGGTAAAGCCGAGGGAGGAGAGAAGCTGGAAATCATGGAATTTCCGGTCATGAAAATAGCGCCCGGCGGTCGACTGCATCGCCGGGTATGAGCTTTTCAGACCCGCGAAGAAGCCGACGCCGAGCGCAATGATCCCCAAAATGGAGAGATAGCGGCCCAGGCTCTGCCGGATGCTCCGCAGCAGCATTTTGAGCAGTTCGCGGTTCATCCTACCACTCCAATTCTTCCACCGGCGTTACGACGCTCTGTTTTTCGGCGGACACGATCGTGCCGCTTTTGACGCGCACGACCCGGTCGGCCATGGCGCAGAGCGCCTTGTTATGTGTGATGATGACGACGGTCATCCCCTTTTCGCGGCAGCAGTCCTGCAGCAGCTTTAAGATAAGCTTGCCCGTCTCGTAATCGAGCGCGCCCGTCGGTTCGTCGCAGAGGAGGAGCTTGGGGTTCTTGGCAAGGGCGCGGGCGATCGCCACGCGCTGCTGCTCGCCGCCGGAGAGCTGTGCGGGGAAATTTTCCTCCCTCTCATGCAGGCCGACCTGAGCGAGCACCTCGGCGGCCGGGAGCGCATCGCGCCCCAGACGCGCGGCGAGCTCGACGTTCTCGAGCGCCGTGAGATTGGGGATAAGATTATAAAACTGAAAGACAAAGCCAACGTCGTGGCGGCGGTATTCCGTGAGACGCCGCTCGTCAAAGGCTGAGATCTCCTCGCCGTTGACGAGGATCCTCCCCTCCGTGAGCGAGTCCATGCCACCGAGGATGTTCAAAAGCGTGGTCTTGCCCGCGCCGGATTCGCCGACGATCACGCAGATCTCCCCGCGCGCGACGGAAAAGCTGACGTCATGGAGCGCCGTCAGCTCTACCTCGCCCGTGCGGTAGACCTTTTTCACGTTTTCAAAGCGGATGAAGTCTTCGCTCATGGTCTTTTCCTTTCTTGCGCCGCGTTTGTCCGGATCAGGCGGCGCGGCGGAAGTCCGCGGCGGCGTAATGGTCCTGCGCCCAGCGCAGCAGGATCTCGCCCGCCTGGTCGCGCAGCGCCGTGCTTTCGGCGCCGAGGAGGACGAGGACGATGTTATGCGTCTCGCCGTCCCGGGTGATCGGCAGCGAAACGGCGACACACTTGCCCGCGCGGTCGGTGCTGCCGGTCTTCAGCCCCGTGACGCCGGGGACGTTGTAGACCAGCGTGTTGGTGTTGAAGGTGGAATATTTCAGCGTGGGAAGATTGGCATACTGAAGGGAGGTGATGTCGGTGATCCGGCTCTCGTTTTTCAGCAGATACGCGCAGAGCTTGAAGAGATCCATCGCGCTCATCTCGTTCTGCCGCTTGGCCGGGATGGCGCCGCCGGCATAGAGCGGCAGGCCGTGCGGCGTGTAGAAGCGCGCCGACGCCCAGCCGAGCTCATGGGCGCGGCTGTTCATCTGCTCGACGAAGGCCTCGCTCGTGCCCGCCGCGTAAGCGGCAAGAGAGGCAGCCGCCTCGTTGCTTGAGGCGAGGAGCATCCCCTGGAGAAGCTCGGTAAACGGAACGGTGGTGCCGGCGGTCATGCTGATCATGCCGTCAGCGCTGCAGGCGATCCGATCCGACTCCTCGGTGATGAGGACGCCGGAGGAAAAGCTGATCTCGCCGCGCTCGGCGGCCTCGCACAACAGGAGATAGGTCATCAGCTTGGACAAGCTCGCGATCGGCAGCGCGCGCCGCCCGTCCTTGTAATAAAGGATCTCGCCCGTGTCCGCGTCGCCGAGGACGATCGCGCCGATCGCCTCGAAATATCCGGCCTCCTGAAGATCTTTGAGCTCCGGGGCAAAGGGCACGTACGGGTCGAGGACAAGAACGCCGTTTTCATCCCACGAGGCTGTCATGTCGAGCAGAAGCTGGACGTCCGTGAGACTCATGTAGAGATCCCGGTTCCCTTCGCGGTAGGTATAATAGCGCCGCTCGACACCGTTGCAGTAAAGACGGCTGCGGGTATAATCGAGATAGACCACGCTGCCGCGCGCGCCGGCCGCGCCGCGGTCAAGCGGGGCGGCGGGGCTTTTGCCGGTCATGACAGAGAAATAGTTGTCCGTGCCGGCATATTCAAAGCGAAACTGCCCCTGCGAGCCGCTCATCGCCTGAGAGAGGTCGGCAAGCGAGAGGTATATATTCCCCGGATAGCTCTCCTCATAGGCGCGCACCTCTCTCTCGCCGCCGTCCGCGACGCGGACCGCAAGCAAAAAGGGCGCGGGATCGGCGGCCAGGGCTGCGCCGCCAAGCGGCGCGAGCACCGCGAGGCATAGCAGAAAGCACAGGAGACTGCGAAGCTTTTTCATTCGTTTTCTCTCTTTCTGTGAAAAAAACAGTCTTTCTTTCTATCAGTATAAATGGTTTTGCCGCTTCGCGCAAGAGAGGAAGCGCTTAAGAAATATAAAAGGCTGTCCGCTTCGGGCAGCCTTTTGTCACGTCGTTTTCTCTGTTTTTGCCGCGGGGAGCTGGACGAGCACGATCGCCGCGAACATCACCGCGCAGCCGAGGATCTCGCGCCCGCTCATCCGCTCGCCGAGCAGCAACACGCCGCCGATCACCGCAAAGACGGACTCGAGACTCATCAGAAGGGAGGCGGCCGTCGGGTCGGTAAAGCGCTGGGCCACGATCTGCAGCGTGTAGCCGACGCCGCCGGAGACAAGGCCGCAGTAGAGGATCGGTACCGCCGCAGCGGCAAGGCCGGACAGACTCGGCTTCTCCGTCAGGGCGGCCATGACGGCCGAGACAAGCGCGGCCACGGCAAACTGGATCGCGGCAATCGCGACCGGGTCGCCGCGCGGCGCGAAGAAGTCGCAGCAGAGGATATGCCCGGCGAAGAGCAGCGCACACAGGATCACGAGCGCGTCGCCGCGTGCAAGGAAAAAACCGCTGCGGATGCTTAAAAGATAAAGCCCCGCGACGCCGAGACCGACCGCAAGCCAGACTGTGCCGGGATAGCGCCGGCGGAAAAGCACACGCTCGATCAGCGGGACGAGCAGCATGTACATCGCCGTCAAAAAGCCCGCTTTGCCGGCCGTTGTGTAGACAAGGCCGATCTGCTGAAAGATGCTGGCCGAGGCGAGAAACAGCCCGCAGCAAAGCCCGCCGAGGAGCGTCGCGCGGTCGAAGGCGCGCTTTGCCTCTGTGCTTTGTTCCCTTCCGCGTTGCGCGGCGGAGCGCCGCCCAAGCGCAAACACGCCGACCGCGAGCGCGGCGAGCGCCATGCGTGCGGCGTTGAAGGAGGCGGGCTCGATATCCTCCATGCCGGAGCGCTGGAAGGCGAAGGCCGTGCCCCAGATCATCGCCGTGAAGAGCAGGAGCAGGTTGCCGATCATGCGTTTGTCTTTCATCCGCCCCTCCTCGTTTTTTTCTCTGTTTATTCTTCCGTGAAAAAGGCGTCGATCCTGCCGAGCAGCGCCTCGTCCGTCTGATAGGAAAAGTCCGACGCGTCGATCTCGACCTTCTCGCCCGGGACAGTCTCCGTGCGTGCGTCGAGGACATAGCGCTCGAATTCCTCCCTGACATGAAGCGGCGCGCTCAGGTGCACCGGGTGGCGGTTCTCCCTGGTCATACGGCGGCAGTAGCGCTCGAAAAGCACGCCGATCTCGCCGCGCAGCACGAGCGTCAACACCCGGTAGCCGCCCTTTTCGGCCGCGGCGTGGATCTTCTCCAGTTCGTTGGCGCGGAAGTTGGCCTCCAGGATCAGCGGCACGCCGCTGACGGTAAGCGCGGAAAAGACGTGGGTCATCAGCGCTACCGTGGCAAGGGAAAGGCGCTTGTTCTCCGCCCGGTCACGAAAGCCGATCTCGTCGCCGAGGACCTCCTTGATACGGTCCTTCTGGAGCACGGCCGCGCCGTAGCGGGCAGAAAGCGCATTGGAAAAGGTCGTCTTGCCCGTTGCAAGATCGCCGGTGATCAGTAAAAGTCGCCGCATGGACGCACCTCCGTTGTGGCAATTTCATTTACAGCAAGTTTACCACTTCTGTCCGCTGCGTGCAAGGGTGCGAAAAGAGGATGGCGTGCATCCTCTTTTCATTCATCATATTCTCCCAAAAGCCTTGTTTGCCCGTACAGCCAGGTCTCACCCCGCCGCGGATCGCTCTCCACGCGCAGGACGCCGCCGGGCTCAAGGAGTTCCAGCTCCGTCCGCTCGCCGCTTTGGCGGGCCAGAAGCATGCCGGCCGCCGCGCTGCCGCTGGCGCAGGAGCTCTCCCAGAAGAGCGTATCGCTTCCCGGCACGTAGACGAGCGGCGTCAGGCGGCGCTGCTCTCCCGCTCCCTCAAGGAACATCAGTCCGAGACAGACCGCGCCGAGAGAGGCGCAAAGCGCCCGCACCGCCTCCTCCGCGGCGGAGGGCGTATCTTTTAGCGCGAAGAAGGGGCAGTCCGGCGTGAGGATCGCATGGTCGATCCCCTCCATCCGGACAAGCGGGATCCTGCCGGTCCGTCCGCCGCAGGCAAAGGGGATCTCGGTGATCTCCGGCGCCTCCGGCATGCGGACGGCGGCCGAAAAGCAGCTCTCGTCTTCCTGTTTCAGCCGTACCGCGACCGCATCCTCCGCACCGGAGACGGCAAGGGTGAGCTCGCCCTCATACAGTCCCAGACGCAGAGCCGAGAGAGCCGCGGCGCTCATCGAGGCGTTCGCGCAGAATTCGCCTCCCGCCATGCGCAGTGCGGCCGGGGCCGTCTTTTTGTCCGACAGGCGGACGAAGCCGACCTGCTCCACCGCGGTATGGCGCGCCATGATCGACGCGGCGACGGCGGGCTGCTCGCTCTCGTCAACGGGGCTTTCCACCAGGGCGGTGATATTGCCCGTCGGGTCGAAAATACTGTAACGGAGGGGGCTCTTTTCCTTCTCTGACATGTTCTTTTTTTCCTTACCGTTCAAATACGCGGAGGAACTGCCTGGTGCGCTCCTCCTGCGGGCTTTCGAAGACCGAGAGCGGATCGCCCTGCTCGACGATCACGCCGCCGGCCATGAAGATCACGCGGTTGGAGACGGCTTTGGCAAAGGGCATCTCGTGCGTGACGACGACCATGGTCATTTTTTCCTCCGCCAGCTGGCGGATGACCTTGAGCACCTCGCCGGTCAGCTCCGGGTCGAGAGCCGAGGTCGGCTCGTCGAAGAAGAGGATCTCCGGGCGCATCGCAAGGGCGCGCGCGATCGCGACGCGCTGCTGCTGGCCTCCCGAGAGCTGATAGGGATAGGCATTCTCCTTTCCCTCGAGACCCATTTTCGCGATCAGCCCCATGGCGCGCTCGCGTACCTCATCCTTATCCTCGCCGTGCAGGATCGGGGCCTCGCTGATGTTTTTCAGTACCGAGTAGTGGGGGAAAAGCTGAAAGTTCTGGAACACGAGGCCGAAGCGCGTCCGGAAGCGGGCAAGCTCCGCCTTTGGGGCGTAAACGCCGCCGCGCAGCGCATACTGCCCGTCATAGAGGATATCGCCGCCGTCCGCCTGCTCGAGGAAGGACACGCAGCGCAGCAGCGTGGATTTGCCCGAGCCGGAGGGACCGATGATGGAAACGACGTTCCCTTTTTCCACATCGAGGGAGATGTCCCTGAGCACGCTCAGGCCGTCGAAGGATTTCTGCAGGCCGCGCACGCTCAGGATGTTTTGTTCCTGTGCAGCAGGGGCGGCGTTTAGCGTATTCTCTTGCATGGCACTCTCCCTCCTTTACCGGTAATAGTCCAGACGCTTTTCGATCCGGCCCATGACATAGTCCACGATCGCGTTGAAGAAATAGTAGAACACGCCCGCCACAACAAAGGGCATAAAGCTCGTCTGGGAGTTCGCGATCTGTTTGCCGATGGTGAACATCTCCTGGTAGGAGACGGTGAAGGCCATCGACGTATCCTTGACCAGCGTGACGACCTCGTTGGTCACGCTCGGCAGGATGCGCTTGATCACCTGGGGCAGGATGATGCGCATAAAGGTCTGGAATCTGGAATAGCCCAGCACCTCCGCCGCCTCATACTGGCCGACGGGGATCGACTCGATCCCGCCGCGGTAGATCTCGGCGAAATAGGCCGCATAGTTGATCGCAAAGGCAATGACGACCGGGATGAGCTTGTTGCGCGCCACAGTAGTGCCGAACAGGTAGTACGGCCCGTAGGTGACGGCGAGGAGCTGCAGCATCAGCGGCGTGCCGCGCAGCACCGTGATAAAAAAACGCATGATCGAGGAGATGATCTTCGACCGGCTCATGCGGAGCAGCGCCACGACCATGCCCAACGGCAGGGAGAAGAGCAGCGTCAGGAAAAAGATGGCGCAGGTCTTGCCGAGACCCTCGCTCATCTTCAAAATCATTGTCAGCAGAGACATAGGGGAACCCCCGTTATTCTTTTTCTCACACCGCCTGTGAAGCTGCGGGGAGCGGGATAAACAGCGGAAGGGCCCGAAGGCACGCGAAGGCGTGCCCTCGGGCTTGTGAAGTCATGGGATGCGATGCGCGCGGGATCAGTCACCGAGGAAGATCAGGTTGTTGACGATTTCGGCGTACTCCGGCTTCGAGGCGATCTCGGCATAGGTGCCGTTGGCCACCAGCTCTGCCACGGCCGCCTCGACCTTTGCGCACAGCTCGGCGTCGGAGGAGCGGAAGGCGATGCCGTACTGCTCGGCGCCGAGGTTCTCGTCGATGATGGCCAGGTTGTCCTTTCCCGCGACATAGCTGGCCGCGACAGGCAGGTCGACAAACACCGCGTCGACCGCGCCGCCTTCAAGCTCGGTAAAGCACTTGAGGAAGCTGTCGCAGGTCAGGATGCTCGAAAAGCTCGAGGCCAGGTCGGCGAGATCTCCGCCAAGCAGCGCCTCGCCGGAGGTACCGAGCTGGACCGCCACGATCTTACCGGCCAGATCCGCCGAAGATGTGAAGCCGCTGTCGGATTTGACGACGAGCACCTGGGTGTTGTCATAGTAGGGCGCGGAGATCACATAGCCCGCTTCCTTCATGCTGTCAAGGATCGTCATGCCCGACCAGACGCAGTCGCACTCCCTGGCGTCGAGCTGGACCAGCTTTTCGTCCCAGTTCACGCCGAAGATCTTCAGCTCCCAGCCGAGCGAATCGCAGACCGCCTGGCAGATCTCCACGTCAAAGCCCGCATAGTTTCCGTCGTTGCCGAGATAGCTGAAGGGCGGATACTCCGGGTCAATGCCCATGATAAAGGTCGTTTTCTCCTCGGCGGCGGGGGCTGCGCTCTGGCCGCAGGCGCACAGCGCGAAGATCATGCAAAGGGCGAGCATCATACAAAGGATCTTTTTCATTTTTCTTCCTCCATTCATGCGGCTCATGCTGCCGCGCGGTCCGTTTCGTCTTTCTTACGTTAGCATGATAACACATTAGCATAATAAAGCAAGTCTTTTTTTCTGTTTTCTTGTGCAAAAATTGCACAAGCATTCCCGGGCTTTTTCTTCCGCTCCCCTTTTCATTTCCACTTCGCTGTGTTATATTTAATTCACACCAATTTAGTAGGAATTAGTGAAACGAGGTGGTTTCTCCTGAATGTCACGACAAAAGGCCGCTATGCGCTGCGCGTGATGCTCGACCTTGCCCAGCACCGTGACGAGGGCTTTATCTCGCTCAAGACCGTGGCCGAGCGCCAGGACATCTCGATGAAATATCTCGAGTCGATCGTCTGTGCGCTGAAAAAGGCCGGGCTTGTGGAGAGCACGCGCGGCAAGGAGGGTGGCTATACGCTCCCCCGCCGGGCTGAGGAGTATTCCGTCGGTGAGATCTTGCGCTGTCTGGAGGACAGTCTTGCCCCGGTTGCGTGCATCAAGGACGGGAGCGTGGACTGCGCCCACGCGGGAGAGTGCATGACGCTGCCGATGTGGATGGAGCTCGACGAGATCACCAACGCCTATCTCGACCGCGTCACGCTGCAGGATCTGCTCAGCGGCGAAAAATGGAGATCACAAAAACGAAACACAATATAAGAAAGAAAGGAAACCTGACGATGTTTGTATATGCAGACAACGCTGCCACCACCTGTGTCAGCCGCGCCGCCGTTGACGCGATGTTCCCCTATCTGCTTGAGGATTACGGCAACCCCTCGAGTCTGTACGCCTTCGGCCAGAAGGCCCAGGAAGCGCTGCAGGAGGCGCGTGAGACCGTGGCGAAGTGCATCGGCGCGACACCACGCGAAATCTATTTCACCTCCGGCGGCAGCGAGGCCGACAACCAGGCGATCGTCTCGGCCGCCCGCGTCGGCGCCCGCCACGGCAAGAAGCATCTGATTTCGACGAAGTTTGAGCATCACGCCGTGCTGCACACGCTCAAGAAGCTGGAAAAAGAGGGCTTTGAGGTCACGCTGCTCGATGTGCACGAGGACGGCGTCGTCCGTCTCGAGGATGTCGAGGCCGCGATCCGCCCCGATACCTGCCTTGTCACGGTGATGTTCGCCAACAACGAGATCGGCACGATCCAGCCCATCCGCGAGATCGGCGCGCTGTGCCGGGAAAAGGGCATCCCCTTCCACACCGACGCCGTACAGGCCGCGGGGCACATGCCGATCGACGTGGTGGAGATGAACATCGACATGCTCTCGATGTCCGGCCACAAGTTCCACGCGCCCAAGGGCGTGGGCGTGCTGTACGCGAAGAAGAACATGCCGCTCGTCAACATCATCGAGGGCGGCGCCCAGGAGCGCGGCAAGCGCGCCGGCACCGAAAATGTGGCAGGCATCGTGGCGCTCGCCGCGGCGCTGAAGGAGAGCTGCGAGCACATGGAGGAGAACACCGCGAAGATCCTCCCCATGCGCGACAAGCTCTTTGCCGAGCTCTCGAAGATCCCGCACAGCAAGATCAACGGCAGCCTTGAGCACCATGTGCCCGGCACGGTGAACATGTGCTTTGAGGGCATCGAGGGCGAAAGCCTGCTGCTTCTGCTCGACCGCGACGGCATCTGCGCCTCGTCGGGCAGCGCCTGCACCTCCGGCTCACTCGACCCAAGCCACGTGCTGCTGTCGATCGGGCTGCCGCACGAGGTGGCACACGGCTCGCTGCGGCTCTCGATCGGGGAATACAACTCGATGGATGAGATCGACCACATCATCGAGGTCGTCCCGCGGGTGGTCGCATATCTGCGCAGCATTTCCCCGGTGTGGGACGAGCTGGAAAAGGGCACGCGCCCGCATCTGATCTGATCGATACGGTCTGAATAAAAAGAGGAGGAAACAACAATGGCACTTTACAGCGACAAGGTCATGGACCATTTTCAGAATCCGCGCAACGTCGGCAAGATCGAGGATGCGGACGGCATCGGCGAGGTCGGCAACGCCAAGTGCGGCGACATCATGCGCATGTATATCAAGGTCAGCGACGGCGTGATCACCGACTGCAAGTTCAACACCTTCGGCTGCGGCAGCGCGATCGCGACAAGCTCGATGGCGACGGAGCTGATCAAGGGCAAGCCGATCGAGGAGGCGCTGGAGCTGTCCAACAAGGCGGTCGTCGAGGCGCTCGACGGGCTGCCCGCCTATAAACTGCACTGCTCGGTGCTGGCCGAGGAGGCCGTCAAGGCCGCGGTCAAGGACTATTACGACAAGAACGGCATCGCCTATGACCCCGAGCTGTTCAAAAACGTCGAGGACTGCGAGCACTGCCACGAGTAAAAGCAAATGAATAACAACAAGAACCTCCCCGGCGGGGAGGTTCTTTCATGTTATTTTATCTTTTCTTCTTTTTCCTGGCCGGGGCGGCGAGAGAGAGCATCATCAGCACGGCCGTGGCAACGCCGAGACCGATCAGGATCTTGCCCTTGACGCTCTGCTGCGCCTCGTCGGCGACGACGCGGCTTTCGGTATAGCCGCAGACGCTGCAGGTGCCGATCTCTTCGTTGCTGTTCTCCACCTGCTTCCAGACGAAGCTGTGCTCGCCCTGGGTAAGCACCTGGCCGTTTTCACCCTCCTGCCAGTGGCCGGATTCGTTATGCTCCCACACGACGGGAACGGGCGTGGGCTCCGGCGTGGGCTCCGGTGTCGGCTCGGGCGTGGGTTCCGGCGTGGGTTCCGGCGTGACCTCGGGCGTAGGCGTGGGCTCCGGCGTGGGCGCGGGCGTCGGGGACGGCGGCACGATGACGTTGATCGTGGCGCGGTTGCTGTCGGTCGAATAGACGCGTGTGCTCTCATAGAAGCGGCAGAAGATCTCCCATCCGTTCAGCTCGGCCGGGACATTGTAGATGATGATGCGGCCGATGCCGGCGTCGTCGATGGTGATCTGGGGGAATTTATCCCGCAGCTCATTCGGCGGCATGGGGCCGTCGCCCTCGGGGCTGACGAACATCCAGATGCTGCTCGTTGCGAAACCCGCCGTGGAGACATAAGAGACAAGAGAGCCCGGCTCGACGGCGGGGTCGCTCAGCGGGTGCTTGTAGATGATCGGCGACCAGATGGGCGGCTTGATCTGACGGCGGAGGGACGCAGTCTTTCCGTCGGCGCTGACGGCGATGTTGGTGTTGGCGACGTTGTTGTACAGCACGCCGACCGCGCTCTGGGAGAAGTAATAGCCCTCGTTGGCCGTGAGCGTGACTGTCAGCGTATAGGTATCGTCCGCGAACGCGTCGGAGGGGCCGAGGCTCTTGCCGCTGGAATCCGTCCACACGACGGAGGATATGCTGGCACCGGTGGTGCTGGTGCGGAACGCGATCTCGCCCGCCGTGCGCATGACGACCGCCTCGGTATCCGAGGTCGCCATGACGCGCGTGATCTCAACGTCCTCGGCGAAAACGCCCGCGCTCATGACCGAGCAGAGCAGGCATACCGCGAGCAGGACGGTCAGAATTCTCGAAAGTCTGCGGTACATGGAATTGCACCCCATTTCATCAACACAGGATATAGCTACCCTTTTATCAGGATTATACAACGCCTTGTTTTTTCGGTCAATGCTTTTTTCGCTCTTCGGCGCGCTTTTTCGCTTTTTCCCGCGCGCGCCGTTCCGCGGCGGCGCAGCGCGTCAGAGCGAGAAAAAAGATTGTTTTTCCGCGCCAATCTGCTATACTGTTCTCAATTGTTTATCCTTTTTTCAAAGAACGGAGCGAAAGAGCATTTCATGAGATACGACGCCGGACAATGTGATATTGCCGTGATCGGCGCGGGGCACGCGGGCATCGAGGCCGCGCTGGCAGCCGCGCGGCTGGGGCTGGATACGGTGTGCTTCACCGTCAATCTCGACAGTGTGGGCAACATGCCGTGCAACCCCGCGATCGGCGGCACGGGAAAGGGGCACCTGGTGCGCGAGCTTGACGCGCTCGGCGGCGAGATGGCCAAAGCCGCGGACAAGGCCTGCATCCAGTACCGGATGCTCAACCTCGGAAAAGGGCCGGCCGTGCACTCGCTGCGCGCCCAGGCCGACCGGCGGCGCTATCAGGAGGTCATGAAGCAAACCCTCGAGCGGCAGGAGGGGCTGCGCGTGAAGCAGGCCGAGGTCGTGGACATCGGCGTGGAGGACGGGCGCGTCGTCTCCGTCACGACGCACACCGGCGCGGTCTACCGCTGCCGCGCGGTCGTGATCGCTTCCGGCACCTATCTCGACGGGCGGACGATCGTGGGCGAGGTGTTGCGCTCCTCCGGCCCCGACGGGCTGGCAGCCGCTGTGCCGCTGGCAGAAAAGCTGCGGTCAATGGGGCTGTCGATGCGCCGCTTCAAGACCGGCACGCCGCCGCGCGTCAACCGCCGCACGGTGGACTTTTCAAAAATGGAGATCCAGCGCGGCGACGTCGATCCCCAGCCCTTCTCCTTTTCCACGGAAAAGGTGCCGGAAAATCGCGCCGTCTGCTATCTGACCTATACCAACAGGCGCACGCATGAGATCATCCGAGAAAACCTGGACCGCAGCCCGATCTATTCCGGCGTGATCGAGGGCATCGGGCCGCGCTACTGTCCCAGCATCGAGACGAAAGTCATGACCTTCCCGGACAAGCCGCGCCACCAGCTTTTCATCGAGCCGATGGGACTGGAGACCGAAGAGCTGTATATTCAGGGCTTTTCCTCCTCCATGCCGGAGGAGGTGCAGATCGAGATGCTGCACACGATCCCGGGGCTTGAGAAGGCCGAGATGACGCGCTGCGCCTATGCGATCGAATACGATTGCATCGACCCGACCGAGCTGTACCCCACGCTGGAGTGCAAAAAGATCGAGGGGCTCTACGGCGCGGGACAGTTCAACGGCTCGTCGGGCTATGAGGAGGCAGCCGTGCAGGGCTTTGTCGCCGGCGTGAATGCCGCACTGAAGCTGCTCGGGCGCGCGCCGCTGATCCTGCGGCGCAGCGACGCCTATATCGGCGCGCTGATCGACGATCTTGTCACCAAGGGCACGAACGAGCCCTACCGCATGATGACCTCGCGCAGCGAATACCGCCTGATCCTCCGCCAGGACAACGCCGACGAGCGGCTCACGGCAATCGGACGGAAGCTCGGGCTCGTTTCGGAGGAGCGCTATGCAGCCGTCGTGAAAAAATACGAGGCCGTCCGGAAAGAGACCGAGCGGCTGGAGCACACGCATCTCGCCCCCGGCGACGCGCTCGCCGCGCTGCTTGAGAGCCGTGGCACCGCACCTGTCAGCTCCGGCGTGTCGATGGCAGATCTGATCCGGCGGCCGCAGGTGAGCTATGCCGATCTCGCCCCCTTTGATCCGGAGCGTCCCGCGCTCGACCGCGCCGCGGCCGAAGCCGTGGAGATCGGATTGAAATACGAGGGCTATATCAAGCGACAGCTCCGTCAGGTCGAGGAGTTCAAGCGGCTTGAGGACCGTGCGCTGCCGCGCACGCTCGACTATCAAAGCATACCGGGTCTGCGCATCGAGGCGCGCGAGAAGCTCGAAAAGATCCGGCCGGAGAATTTCGGCCAGGCGGGGCGCATCTCCGGCGTCTCCCCCGCGGATCTCGCCGCGCTGATGATCTATATGGAGACGAAGACATGAGCAAGATCGTTCTCGGTTTTTCCGGCGGGGTAGACTCCGCCGTGTCCGCCGTGCTGCTGCAAAAGGCGGGCTATGAGGTGCACGGGCTGTATCTCGACAACACGGACGAAAGAACGCGGCTCGAAGCCGTCGAGGCGGCCGCACGCATGGGTATCGAACTGACGGTGATCGACGTGCGGCAGGAGCTCGATGAAAAGGTGTGCACGCCGTTTTGCGAGAGCTATCTGCGCGGCGAGACGCCCAATCCCTGCATTCTCTGCAATCCCGCGGTGAAATTCCGCGCGCTGCTCGCCGAGGCCGACCGCATCGGCGCCGAACAGGTCTCGACCGGTCATTACGCGCGTGTCGAAAACGGGATGCTCTATAAGGGCCGTCCCGCCAACGACCAGAGCTATATGCTCTGCCGCCTGCGGCGCGGGCAGGTCGCGCGCGTCGTGCTGCCGCTGGGCCGATATGAGAAAAAAGAGGTGCGCGCGCTGGCGGAGAGCTTTGGCTTGCCCGCCGCGCACAAGCCGGACAGCATGGAGATCTGCTTTGTGCCGGACAAGAATTATGTAAACTGGATCGCGCAGAGACGTACCCTGCCCGGACCGGGCGATTTCGTCCTGCACGGCGAGGTCGTCGGGCGGCATGAGGGCATCTTCCGCTATACCGTCGGGCAGCGCAAGAGCGGCCTCATTGACGGGCGAAAGGTCTATGTCTCGCGCATCGATCCCGCGGGCAACACCGTCGAGCTCGCGCTGTGGGAGGAGCTTTTCAAGCGCGAGGTTACGGCGCGCGACTTCAACTGGCTCATCGACGTGCCGTCAGGGCCGATCCGCGCGAGCGTGCGCGTACGCCACACCAAGTGGGAGGAGCCGACGTGCACCGTGACGGCGCTCTCCGACGGCAGCGTGCGAATCGAATGCGACGAGCCCGTCCGTGCTCCCGCGCCGGGGCAGTCCGCCGTGCTCTACGACGGTGAACGCGTCCTCGGCGGAGGCTTTATCACAGATGCCAAATAACAAAAAAGCAGGACCCGTCGGGTCCTGCTTTTTTATATCATTCTTCCACAAAGCCGGGCGTGGAGAGGTAGCGCTCGCCGGTGTCCGGCAGAAGAGCCACAACGGTTTTGCCCGCGTTCTCTTCCCGCCGGGCCAGCTCGATCGCGGCTGCAAGCGCCGCGCCGGAGGAGATGCCGACCAGCACGCCCTCGGTCTTGCCGAGCAGGGCGGCCATGCGGTAGGCGTCCTCATCCGAAACCGTGATGACCTCGTCATAAACGGTGGTGTCCAGCACCTGCGGCACAAAGCCCGCGCCGATGCCCTGGAGCTTGTGCGGTCCGGGCTTGCCGCCCGAGAGGACGGGCGAGCCCTTCGGCTCGACCGCGACAACGCGGACCGATGGATTCTGCTCCTTCAGATAGCGCCCCGTGCCGGTGATCGTGCCGCCCGTGCCGACCGTGGCGACGAAGAGGTCGACCTCTCCCCCGGTATCGCGCCAGATCTCGGGACCGGTGGTCTCATAGTGGGCGCGGGGATTGGCGGGGTTGACGAACTGTCCGGCGATAAAGCTGTTGGGGATCGCGCGATGGAGCTCCTCGGCCTTTTCGATGGCGCCGGCCATGCCCTTGGCGCCCGGGGTCAGGACGAGCTCGGCGCCGAGCGCGCGCATCAGCAGGATCCGCTCGCGCGACATGGAATCCGGCATCACGATCATCAGCCGATAGCCGCGCGAGGCCGCCACCGCCGCAAGCCCGATGCCCGTGTTTCCGGACGTGGGCTCGATGATGACCGTGCCCTCGCCGAGCAGGCCGCGTTCCTCGGCGTCGTCGAGCATCGCCTTGCCGACGCGATCCTTGGCGCTTCCGGCGGGATTGAAGGATTCAAGCTTTAACAGAAGCCGTGCTTGCAAGCCAAGCTTTTGTTCCAGGTTTTTCGCCTCCAGCAGCGGCGTGCCGCCGATCAGCTGATCGACCGAGGTATAGATCATAGTTATATTCCTCCGTGCTGACATTGTTTCGATCGGATTATAGCGCGAGTGCGCTTCCATTGCAAGCGCAGTTGCACTTTGCCGGCATTTCCGTTATACTGGCATAAAAGGAAGCTCATCGGAACATGCTGTGTCTGAAGAAACAGAAAGGACGGATCTCATGAAACTGACGGAATTTGTGCTGTCGGGCTGCCCCTATTGCAGGATGGCGCGCGAGGTGCTGGACGAGCTGTATGCCGAGCGGCCGGAATTTGCCGCGATCAAGATTGACGTGATCGACGAATCCGTGGAAAGCGCGCTGGCCGATACCTATGATTATTATCGCGTGCCGAGCTTTTTTAACGGCAGGGAGAAACTCTATGAGGCAAGCCCGCTCTGGCCGAGAAGCGAGGTCAAGCGCAGGCTTGAAGAGATGCTTACAGCGCTGCTGTAAAGAAGCCGAAAGACAATTGAACAGGGACTTTTTTCCGCAGCCGAAAGGGCTGCGGAAAATTTTTTAATTCCTTGCTTGACAATAGGAATTATACATGCTATACTGTCATCAGTTAGCAGATGCTAACCAGCGAAAAGGAGGGCAGGCATGAGCGAAGAAACTGTTGTGCAGTTCGGTGCGCCGACCCTGGCCGGGATCAAAACCGGCAGCCTGTTTTCCTGTCTGTACGATACCAAAGCCGGCGTTTATGAAGACGTGCGCCGTCTCAACCGTGTTCTGACGCCGCGCGGGCTGTGTTTGCTTCCGCTGCGTTTCGGTGAGAAACGGGTTTTGATGTACCTCTTCCGCCCTTCCGGGCTGGAAACGGATCTTCGCTGCCGCGGCGCTCGGCGGATCCTGCGGGACGCGGGCTATGATGACGCAAGCATGGGAAAGTGCATGCGCTGCCTCATCCACCGTTTGCGTGAGAGCGAGAGCTTTCCGCATGAGATCGGGCTGTTCCTAAGTTATCCTCCCGAGGACGTGCGCGGCTTTATCGAAAACAAGGCGCAGAACTTCAAGCTGGTCGGCACCTGGAAGGTGTACGGCAACGTGGACGCCGCCCGCAGGACCTTTGCCCGCTATCAAAAATGCACAGAGAGCTATTGCCGTGCTTACAGCGCCGGACTCGGGCTGGAGCAGCTGGCCGTGGCGATTTGAAATGATTTTCGAGAAAGGAATCGATCGATGAGTAAAGTAGCAGTTGTTTACTGGAGCGGCACCGGCAACACCGAGGCCATGGCCGATGCGGTCGCCAAAGGCGCACGCGCCGCGGGCGCAAGCGCAGAGCTCTTCTCCGCATCCGATTTTTCCGCCGCCAAGGCCGCGGGCTTTGACGCCTTTGCGCTCGGCTGTCCGGCAATGGGCAGCGAATCGCTTGAGGACAGCGAATTTGAGCCGGTGTATGACGCCATCAAGGGCACGCTTGCCGGCAGGAAGGTCGCGCTCTTCGGCTCCTATGGCTGGGGCGACGGCGAATGGATGCGCAACTGGGAGGAAGACTGCGCTGCGAACGGCATCTCCCTCGCCTCGGAGAGTGTGATCTGCAACGACGCGCCCGACGACGAGGCCGTGGAAGCCTGCAAGGCTCTCGGCGCCGCGCTGGCTTGAGTTTTCAGTTTTCTCCGGTTTTCAGGATCATCCTGATATTTCCTTTTTTCTTTTTTTGGCCCCTCTTTTTTTCAGCTCCCCTGCGGTGCAAAGACGATTCTCTCCCGTCTTTCTCCGCCGGGGAGCTTTATTCACGCCGCGGCTGCAGCCTCTTTCTCAGCAGGCTTTTCGATCCCTTGAAATCCTACCAACCTTACGGTATAATAGCTTATACAAAAAGGAGGCGGTCTTATGATGATTTCCACGCGCGGGCGCTATGCGCTGCGGATCCTCGTCGACCTCGCCGAGCGGCGCGAGGAGGAATATGTGACGCTGCGCGAGATCGCCGAGAGGCAGGAGATCTCGGAGAAATATCTTGAGAGTATCGTGAAGCTGCTGGTCCGCGCCGACATCCTCGAGGGGCTGCGCGGCAAGGGCGGCGGATACCGTCTCGGCCGTTTGCCGGAGGAGATCGGTGTTCTCGACGTGCTGCGGCTGACGGAGGGCACGCTCGCCCCGGTCGCGTGTCTCGAAGAGGGAAGCCGCCCCTGCGCGCGCGCCGCGCAGTGCCGCACGCTGCCGCTGTGGAAAGGCTTGAACGATGTGGTGAGAGGTTATCTCGGCGGCTTTACCGTCCGCGACCTCATGAGCAAAGCCGAGGACGGATACGACTATATCATCTGACTGTTCGAATATAAAAAGACAGGCTGATTTCACAATCAGCCTGTCTTTTTATATCGGAAGCCGGTCAGTCAGCGAACAGCGGCGTGGAGAGATAGCGGTCGCCGGTATCGGGAAGCAGGGCCACAATGGTCTTTCCCTTGTTTTCCGGCCGCTTTGCCAGCTCGATCGCCGCCCAGACCGCGGCGCCGGAGGAAATGCCGACCAGAACGCCCTCGCTGCGGCCAACGCGCCTGCCGGCGGCAAAGGCCGCCTCGTTCTCGACCGGGATGATCTCATCGTATACGGCGGTATCCAGCACGTCCGGCACAAAGCCCGCGCCGATGCCCTGGATCTTGTGCGGGCCGGCCGTCCCCTTGCTGAGAACGGGAGAGGCGGCGGGCTCGACCGCGACGACCCTGACGACGGGATTCTGCTCCTTGAGATAGGCGCCGACGCCCGTGATCGTGCCGCCCGTGCCGACGCCGGCGACAAAGATATCAACTTTTCCGTCCGTGTCCGCCCAGATCTCAGGGCCGGTCGTCGCCTTGTGGACGGCGGGGTTGGCGGGGTTGACGAACTGGCCGGGGATAAAGGCCTTGGGCAGTTCTTTCGCCAGTTCCTCGGCCTTGGCGATGGCTCCCTTCATGCCCTTGGCGCCTTCGGTGAGCACCAGCTCGGCGCCATAAGCGCGCATGAGCTGACGGCGCTCGACGCTCATCGTCTCGGGCATGACGATGATGATGCGATAGCCCCGCGCCGCCGCAACAGAGGCGAGACCGATGCCGGTGTTGCCGGAGGTGGGCTCGATGATGACGGTATCGGGGTCGAGCAGTCCCCTGCTCTCGGCGTCGTCGATCATCGCCTTGGCGATGCGGTCCTTGACCGAGCCGGCGGGGTTGAAATATTCAAGCTTGGCAAGCAGCCGCGCCTCCAGCTTCTCTTCCTTTTCGATATGTGTCAGCTCCAGCAGCGGGGTCTTTCCGATCAGCTGATCGGCAGAAGTAAAAATAGCAGACATGATAAAATCCTCCTTATTCTTCAGTCGTTGTATTTTCGTTCGCGTTTTTCAGCGGCTACATCGTCTTTCCGGAAGGATCATATCGGTCGCCTTGCCTTTCTTTTATATTAACCTATCGGTTTAATATGTTTATACACTGTGAAGACGATTTTGTCAAGTCTTTCGGCATCTCGGATTGACAAGATCGGCATTTTGCTATATAAACATACTATGTTAATATGTTTATTAGGAGGAATTGTTCATGTCCGGTCTGTCCGCTGTTATCAAAGCCGTCTGCATCAGTGAGAAAAAGGGCGAGCAAAAGCACCCCGTCGATTTGATCCGGCTTATGCCCCACCACGGGATCGTGGGAGACGCCCACGCCGGCGACTGGCACCGGCAGGTCAGCCTGCTCGGGGCCGAGAGCGTTGCGCGGCTGCAGGAGAAGATCGCCTTTCCCCTGCTGCCCGGCGCCTTTGCCGAAAACATCCTGTGCGAGGGGCTTGTGCTCTATGCGCTTCCCGTCGGCACCAGGCTGCGGATCGGCAACGCGCTCTGCGAGGTGACGCAGATCGGCAAGGAGTGCCACGCCGACTGCGCGATCCGCCGCCAGGCCGGCGACTGCGTGATGCCGCGCGAGGGGATCTTTGCCGTCGTGCTGGAGGAGGGCGAGGCCCGTCCGGGCGATCTGGTGGAGATCGTTGCGGAGGAAACATGAAAAAAGCGCTGATCGCCATGAGCGGCGGCGTGGACAGCTCGGTCGCGGCATATCTGATGCAGCGCGCGGGCTATACGTGTCAGGGCGTGACGATGCGGCTTTATCGCAACAGCGATCTCGGCATGGCCTGTCATAAAACCTGCTGCGCCGAGACCGACGCCGAGGATGCGGCGCTGGTCTGTTTCCGGCTGGGGATCGCGTTTGAAGAGCTGGATTACAGCGCGCTGTTCCGCTATCGCGTCATCGAGCGCTTTGCCGCGGCCTATGAGGCGGGGCTGACGCCGAATCCGTGTGTGGACTGCAACCGATTCATGAAATTCGACACGCTGCTGGAGCACGCGCTCTCGGAAGGTTGCGACAAGCTCGCCACCGGGCACTACGCGCGTGTCGGCTATTGCGCGGAGAGCGGACGCTGGGAGCTCAGAAAAGCCGTCGACGGGAGCAAGGATCAAAGCTATGTGCTCTATATGCTGGCGCAGCGGCAGCTCGCCCATCTCGCGCTGCCGCTCGGCGGATATCACAAGGACGAGATTCGTAAGATCGCGTGTGAGCAAGGCTTCGTCACCGCAACGAAGCGCGAGAGCCAGGACATCTGTTTTGTGCCGGACGGCGACTACGCCGCCTTTCTCGAGCGCTGGAGGGGCAAGCCCTTTCCGGACGGCGCGCTGCTGGACAACGCAGGACGCGAGATCGGACGCCACCGCGGCGCAGTCCGCTTTACGGTCGGACAGCGGCGCGGGCTCGGATTCGCTGCGGGCGTGCGGCAGTATGTCGTGGAAAAGGATATGAGGCGAAATACCGTGACGCTCGGGCCGGAGAGCGCGCTGTATCACAGCGCGCTGCTGGCGGCGGAGATGAACTGGCTTTCGATCGCCGAGCCCGCCGGGCCGATCCGCGCGACGGCGCGTACCCGCTATCACCAGAGCGAGCATACGGTCACGGTCTGGCCGCTGCCGGGCGGCAGGGCGCGCATCCTTTTTGACGAGCCGCAGCGGGCGATCACCCCGGGGCAGGCCGTCGTGCTGTATGACGGCGAGCTCGTCCTGGGCGGCGGCACGATCACGCAGGTTGAAGCATAAAAAGAAAAAAGCTGTGAAAAGCGTTGCTTTTCACAGATTTTTCGTTGTATGGATCAGACGTCGATGCGCTTGACGATCAGCCCGGCGAGCACGCCGATGAGCACGCCCGTCACCGTGCCGCTGACGATCAGCACCGGAAGGTAGTATACGACGTTCGGCCCCATCAGGGCCCAGGCGACGAGGATCTGGCCGACGTTGTGGAGGACGCCGCCGATGACGCTGACCGCGACGCAGCCGAGCCTGTCCGTCGCCTTGAGAGCGATCATGCCGAGCAGGCTGAGCACGGCGCCGGCGGCGCTGTACATCAGACTGGCCGCATGGCCGAAGAGCAGCGATACGAGAAACACGCGCAAAAGCGACACGCCCGCCGCCTCCTTCCAGCCGAGGCGGTAAAGGCAGAAGACCACGACGATGTTCGCAAGCCCCATTTTCACGCCCGGTATCCCCGGAGACGGGATCAGGCTTTCCACATAAGAAAGGATCATCGCAAGGGCGATGGCCATGGCGAGAACCGTGATTTTTCTGGTTTTCATGGCGCTCCCCTCTCAGCCGACGATCAGATCGACGCCGCCGTCCTCGCCGCCCTCGATCGTGACCGTGAGCCGGTTCGGCAGGCAGGTGATGACCTGGCCGGTATAGTGGATCTTCCCCTGGCGCACACAGATGAGATCGGGGCAGTTTGCCTCGCTCATCCAGGCATAGCCGTCCTCGATGACAAGAATGTTCGTGCCGCCGTTGAGCGGAAAGCTGCCGTTTTGCAGCAGAGAATGCCGCTCGGTCTCCACGCCGTTGACGCGCACGACCGCCGTGCCCCCCTCCCGGCGCCCGAGATTGAGCGCCAGGTAGAGGGCAAGCGCCAGTACAAGCAGCGAGACGATGACGATCACGTCCGCGCGCAGCTTATGATTCCCGGAGGGAGCTTTCATTGGAAGTTGAACGCCGTCAGCGCAAGGGCGATGATGGCCGCGGCCAGGAGCTGGATCGGGAAGCCGCGGAAGGCCTTGGGCAGATGCTCGCTCTCGATGCGCTTCTGCACGCCGCTCATGAGGAACAACCCAAACAGGAAGCCGAGCCCCACGCCCAGCGCGCTGAGGATGACCGGGAGCACGCTCTCTGCCTCAGCAGTATTGAGCGCGAGCGCCAGCACCGCGCTGTTGAGTGCGATCGCCGGGAACCAGACGCCGAGCTTTTTGCCGCAGAGGAGCTCGAGCAGATACACGAGCGCAAGCACGATCGCAACGCCCGCGAGAACACGGAAGTAGCCGGGGATCACGCCGCGCAGCAGCCACAGCAGCAGTGCCGTGACGAGTGTTACCGCCGTCACACCGAGGCCGAGGGCCAGGATCTTTTCACCGCGGCGGGAGAAGCCCAGCAGCGGGGTAAGACCGTAGAAGGCGGTCAGCGCATAGTTGTTGACCAGCACGAAGCCGAGAACCAACAGGATCATTTCTTTCATGCCTTACGCCTCCTTCTCTTCGCTGTCAAAGCCGATCGCGCTGCGCGTCAGCTTGCCCATGCCGTCCTCGGACGGGAAGATGCGGTTGACCACGGCCAGCAGGATCGCGAACACGCAAAGCCCGCCGGAGGCCTGGGTCAACGTGCCGATCTTATAATCCTTGAGCGCTTCGACGCTCTTGCCCGCGAAGCTCGCCGCGCCGAAAAGCTCGCGGATCGAAGCGAGGATCAGTACGAACACGGCAAAGCACAAGCCGCTCACGAGCGCGTTTACAAGCCCCTTGCCGAGACCCTCGTCCAGCGTGTTTTCCGCGCTGCCGAAGAGCATCAGATCCACGCCCAGGATCGCGGCGTAAAAGCCGAGCATCGCCCAGGCGGAGGGCAGGAAGGCCTGCAGCAGGAGCTGCGCCATGGAGGCGAAGCCCGCCACGACGAGCAGCGCCGCGCCGAATTTGGCCTCGGCCGGGATCAGTCTGCGCAGCAGGCCGAGCAAGAGCGCCGAGCACAGCAGCACGCAAAGGACGGCTGCGCTCATGCCAAGCGCGGCGCGCACGTCCGTGCTCGCGGCGAGCGCGGGGGCTGCGCCCAGGAACAGAAGCGTTACGGGATTTACATACAGAAGATTCTTTTTCATGGTCTCAGCCCTCGCTTTCCACAAGGCGATCAAAGGCGGCGAAGACGTCGTTCACGGCGGAGGCCGCCGCGTCGGAGCTCATCGTCGCGCCGGTGATCAGCGTCTGCTCGCCGGTGTAGCTCTCGCCCGTCAGACCGATGAAGCCTTCCTTATAGCTCGCCTCGTCAAGCTCATAGGCGGAGAAGTAGTCGGAATGGAGGATCAGCTCGCCCGTGCGGAGCGCGGCGATCGCGCCGTTCTCGTCCAGGACGAAGTAGAATTCCATGGGCTCGTTGGCATAGCCGTAGGGACGCGCGGCAAAGGCATAGCGTGTACCGTCCGGCGTTTCGGCGCTGTAAGCGCTGGTCACGCAGCCGGCATAGCCGGGGATCTCGATCGCCGTAAGCTCGGTTCCCTCGGGCAGGAGACGGCCGAAGTTCTTCGCATCCTTGGCGCTGAAGTCCTCGGCATTGGCGGCGGAGAGCGCCGCGATCTGCTCGACAAGGGCGGGATCGGCCACGGTCACATCCTCGCCCGCGGTGTTGTAAACGGTGACGCCGCCGAGCGCGGTGCTCACGGCGAGACGGTTTTCTTCCCCGCCGACAAACCAGGCAAAGCCGCTGCCGTTCGTGGCCTTGAGGCCGCTGAGGACGTCGCCCTCACCGGCAAGCTCTTCGGCCTGGGGCACGCCGGCCTTGTTGACAAGGCCCGGGTAAACCAGCGGGATCAGTTCATTGAGAATCTGGGAATCGCTCTTCTCCGCCGCGGCGAAGAGACCGTTGTCAATGAGCGTGTTGAAGCCGTCGTTAACGGCGCCGCGGATCGCGGAGGACGAGAAGGTCACGCCCGCGACGAGCTCCACGCCCGCAAGGGTGGAGTCCTGTCCGGCGAAGCTCTGGGGGAATTCCTCGCCGAGCTCCTTGTCGTCCGGGTTCTCCTCGATGGAGAGATCGACGACCTTGCCCTCGAAATCGATCGTGAGCAGGAGCTTGATCGGCTGCTTGGAGTAGCCCTCGGAGGTCTCGAGACGCAGGAGATAGGTCTCCTTGGTCGCGTCACGGTAGACGCTCTGGACGGTGTCGGCCGTCACCGCAAGGGTGGAGGCCGCCTCGTCCGCACGGTCATAGAGCAGCTCGCTGTCGCCGAGCAGGGCCTTTTCCGCCTCGGCCGCAGCCTCGGCGGCGAGACGCTCGTTCTCCGCCACGATGGGGGCGGTGAAGCCGTTGACGCCCCATACGCCCGCGCCGAGCACGGCCAGCAGCAGCACAAGGCACAGGATGGAAGTTACGATCTGTTTTTTCATATCAGACACCTCCCAGCGGCTTTCTGCGCGTCCACTTCTCCAGCCAGGGAGAGAGGATGTTCATGCACAGAATGGAGTAGGACACGCCCTCGGGATAGGCGCAGAAGCGGCGGATCACAAAGGTGATCAAGCCGCAGCCGAGCGCGAAGAGCCATCTGCCCTCGGCGGTGATGGGCGTGGTGGTATAGTCAGTGGCCATGAAGACCGCGCCGAGCACCAGACCGCCCGCCAGCACCTCGTAGAGCGCGACGGTGACATTGCCGGTCGCGACAAGGTAGCAGACAAAGACCGTGGCGATGAAGATCACCGGGGTCTGCCAGTGGATGACGCGGCGGACAAGCAGGTAGACAAAGCCGAGGAGCAGTGCGAGGATGCAGGTCTCGCCGATGGCGCCGCCGCGCAGGCCGAGGAACATCGCACCCAGCGTGGGCAGCTCCGCGCCCTCGACGCCGATGAGGTTCAGCGGCGTGGCGGAGGAGACCGCGTCGACAAAGCGCGGCGCGGCGCCGCCGGCCACGGTGGATGTAAAGGCCATCAGCATAAACACGCGGGCCGTGATGGCGGGGTTGGCAAAGTTATGTCCCATGCCGCCGAAGGCGCACTTGACCAGCACGATCGCGAAGATCGAGCCGAGCGCGCACTGCCACAGCGGCACGTTGGTCGAGAGGTTGAGCGCCAGCAGCAGGCCGGTCACGACGGCGGAGAGATCGCCGACGCTCTGTTCACGCTTGGTGACAAGGTTGAACAGGAATTCCGAGAACACCGCGGCCGCGACGCACACGAGGATCATCGTGGCGGCCTTCGTCCCGAACAGGACGACGCCGGCGACGGAGGCGGGAAGCAGCGCGAGGATCACGTCAAGCATGATGCGGCGCGAGGAATCGGCGCTGTGGATATGCGGGCCGGCAGCCATGATGGGTTTGTTGTCCATGTCTTACTTCCCTCCTTCCTTCTTCGCGCTCTCCCAACCGCGGATAAAGCGGCGGGCGGCGCTGTTGTTTTCAGCCAGGGGACGGTGGGCCGGACAGACATAGCTGCAGCAGCCGCACTCCATGCACAGCGACACCTGCTCCTTTTGCAGCAGGGCCGCGCGCTCGTCCTCGTTTTCCATCTCCATCGCGCGGGCGAAGGCCGTGGGGTTGAGCCCCAGCGGGCAGACGGCCACGCAGCGGCCGCAGTGGATGCAAGGTGAGGGCTTGGTCTTCTCGGCATCCTTGCGGTTCATGATCACGACCGCGTTGGTGGCCTTGAGGACGGAGGCGTCGAGCGTGTCGACGGTCTTGCCCATCATGGCGCCGCCGTAGAGGATCTTGCCGGGCTCTTCCTTCAGCCCGCCGCACGCCTCGACCAGGTCGCGGATCGAGCAGCCGATCGGCACGATCAGGTTCTTCGGCTCCTTTACCGCCGAGCCCTCGACCGTGACGATGCGCTCGACGAGCGGCATTCCGGTCGTGAAGTATTCCGCAGTCTTCACGAGGGAGGTGACGTTGATGATGATGACGCCGAGGGAAGCCAGGCGCTGACCCGGTCCGACCACCTTGCCGGTGGCGTTGTAGAGCAGCACCTGCTTGGCGCCCTGGGGGTAGACGCTGTCAAGCGGCATGACCTTGACAGCGGGATCGTTTGCGAAGCGCTCGGTCAGCTGTGCGATGGCGTCGGGCTTGTTCTTCTCGATGCCGATGATATACTCCTCGGACTGCAGGAACTGCTTGAGCAGGGCGATGCCCTTTTCGATCAGATCGCCGTGCTCGAGCATGACGCGGTGGTCGCTGGTGATGAAGGGCTCGCACTCCGCGCCGTTGATGAGGACGGTCTGGATATGGCTCTTCTGGGCGGCGGCGAGCTTGGCCCACACCGGGAAGGCCGCGCCGCCGAGTCCCACGACGCCGCTTTCGCGTACGCACTGGAGGAAGCTGTCGAGATCGGTCGGCTGGGGGATCTTGAGATCGGGGCACTTTTCCATTTTGCCGTCGCTCTCGATGCGGATGGCCGTGGTCTTGCGGCCGCCGACGGCATAGGGCTCGATGGCTTTGACGGTGCCGGAGACCGAGGCGTGGACGGGCGCGCTGTTGCGTCCCTCCTCGCGGGCGATCAGCTGGCCGACGGTCACGTGGTCGCCGACCTGAACGATGGGCTCGGCCGCCTGGCCGGAGTGCATGTTCATCGGTAGCAGCACCTCTTTGGGCACTGCCATG
Organism: Clostridiales bacterium UBA6981; assembly: GCA_002450075.1. Taxonomy (GTDB): domain Bacteria; phylum Bacillota; class Clostridia; order Oscillospirales; family Oscillospiraceae; genus Limivicinus. The sequence continues at coordinate 3,947 of DJYJ01000073.1, read as the reverse complement.
CGCACGGCCGCCATGCCGGCCGTGCCTTTGTAATGGGGTAATTTCAGGGTAGAGATCTTTCTTCTCAGGCTCAAATTTACCGCCTCCTTAGGGTCGTTCTTCTATCAAAACGGCAAAGCCGGGGGTGCAGCGTTGGCTGCCGTCCGGGTAGATCCAGAGGATCTCCACGCCCCCGATCGTCTCCGCCAGTTTTTCTCCTTCTTCCTGCGGCATGCAGAACAGCGCCGTAGACAAGGCATCCGCCAGCGCGCTGTCGCGCGTGACGACGGTGAGGGAATCGTAATACGCCGCCGGGAAAAGCGTGTCCCGGTCGATGATGTGGTGATAGCGCGTGCCCGAAACGGTGAAATACCGCTCATACACGCCGGAGGTCACGCAGGCCGTGTCGCGGATGCGCAGACGGCAGGCAAAATCCTCCGCCGCGTTGTCCGGGTTGCGTACCGCCGTGACCCAGCCGCTGCCGTCCGGCCTGTCGCCGATGCAGCGGATGTTGCCGCCGATGTTGAGCACATAGCCCCTCGCGCCCTCGCGCTCGAGATATTCCGCCGCCCGCTCGGTGGCATAGCCCTTGCCGAGCGCGCCGACATCGATCGAGGCCGCCGCGTCCGCGATGCGGACGGTGCGCTTTTCCTCGTCGATCTCCAGGAGCGAGATGTCGGTATGGCGATATGCCTCCTCCAGCTGCTCCTGCGCGGGGATCGAAGCGTTTGCCGGGTCGGACTCGGCCGCCTCGCGGCAGTCGTGCCACAAGCGCAGCACCGCACCGAGCATCACGTTCATCTCTCCGTCCGTGAGCTCGTACATCTCCCGCGCGTCGAGGAGAAAGTCGATGAGCCTCTCGTCGACCTCCATCGGCTCGCCGCCCGCGTTTTTGTTGAGCGTGCAGAGATTGGTGACGCCGCTGTACTCGTGATAGATGTCAAAAAGCTGGTGGTATTCCAGCAGGATATGCGAAACTTCGGCAGAACGCTCGTCAAAGCGTTCTGCCGAATCTCCTGCGTAGTCATATACATAGGAGACCGTGTCGAAGTAGGTATAGTATACCTTGCCCTTCGGCTCGACTGTCTGCGGCGCGGGAGCGGCGGTCGTTTCCGGTATGCTTTCGCCCGTCTGCGCGGAGCAGGCGGTGAGAAGCAGCGAGAGCAGCGCAAGGGCTGCGATCGTCTTTATCCAGTGCCGCAAGGCATTCATCCCCTATGGTTTTTGTGTGTCAGATCAGGCGGCGTTGTCGGCAGCCTTGGCAACCACGTTGATCATGCCGTCAACGCTGATGGAGACGCTGGCATACAGAGCCTCGTCAACAAAGACCTGGTGGCCTTCCTCATTGAGGGTGGTCTCAGAAGCGCGAAGCTCCTCGGCGGTCTTGCCGGCAGCGTAGTCGACAAAGTTCTGGGCCTGCTGGTACCACTCGAGCGTGGCGTCGGAGAACTTGACCATGTTGTAGTCTTCCTTCAGCTCGCGCTTGGTGCCGGCAAAAGCGGTATCGGTGATCTCGCCGGCGGCGTCAAAGCTGATCTTGGGCTGGACAGCGTCGGTGATCGCGACAATGATCTTGCCCTCGCCGTCAACGACAGCAGCGGCAAAGTCGGTGTACATGGCGGCAAGGCCGTCCTCGTCCGCGGTCGCGGCCTTGGTGGCGGCGTCGATCTCGGTGATGGCGGCGAGGCCGAGCTTGAACTCGTCGGCGGTGAAGGTCTGGGCCTGGTCATCGTTGCAGGCCTTGACGATGGCTTCGATGAAATCGCCAACGGAGATGGAGCAGGAGGCGTAGAGCGTCTCGTCGGTGACGACGGTGTGTCCCTCGTCATTGACAACGGTCTCGGTGCCGGCGACCTCGTCAGCGGTCTTGCCGATCACGTAGGCTTCGAACGCGGCAGCCTGGTCATACCACTCGGCAACAGCGTCGGAGAACTTGACCATGTTGTAGTCATCACCGAGCTCGAGCTTGGTCTTGAACTCCTTGTCGGTCTCAACCTGGCCGTCGGTGATGTCCATCTTGTTCTGGGCGACGTCCAGCTTGACGGCGACGATCTTGCCCTCGGCGTCGGTGACGACGGCGGCAACGGTGGCGTCGACCTGGGCGTTGCCGGCCTTGGAGCTGTTCATGTTGAGGCTGACGCCCATACCGAGCTTGTACTCGGCAGCGGCGGCGGGCTCTTCAGCAGCGGGCTCTTCGGCGGCTTCGGCCGGGGCTTCGGCTTCGGTGGCGGGCTCTTCAGCGGCAGGCTGCTCGGCCGCGGGGGCGGGGGCCGCCTGCTGGCCGCATGCTGCCAGAGACAGGATCATGCAGACCAGAAGAAGCATTGCGAAAAACTTTTTCATTTTCAGTACTCCTCATCATACGAAATATTCACGCGAAAGGACGTCTTTCCGTCCCTTCTGCGTCAAGGTTACTGTACCATTAAATAAGGCGTTCGTCAAGGAATAAACAATCTCTGTTTTGCACAAAAAACGCAGAAATACCAATTGTTCCCGGTTAGCCTTCGCTATCTTTCACACTTCTTTATCCATTCACTTCCGGTTTTTCCCAACGCGTGTAATTTTCCCCGATCTCATGCTCGATCGAGGCAAAGTAAGAACCGAAAAAGCTGCCGCTCTCCGCCCAGGCTTTGAACAGTTCTCCGTCCGGATCGAGCGCCGGGATTCCCGATAGATCGCCGCAGAAATAGGCGTTGTTCAGCGCGCAGGCATAGTTTACGAGCGGCGCGGCCTCCTGCGTCGAAATGCCGCGTGCTTCCAGCTGCTCCTCCGCCTGGGTGCGGGTGCGGCTCTCCAGGCGTCCCATAGCGTAGGCGGCAAAGGTGGCAAGACGCTCGTCGTCCATCCCCCGCGCCGAAGCCCAGGCCGCGACGTTAACCGGGTGCGTTTCATAGCGCAGCGCGCCGTTTTCCGATGAAAGCAGCCCGTATTGGCACGCGCCCATCGTCAGCGGCGAGGTCGCGATTTCGGTCACGCCGCCCTCGGTCTGGATGTGCTGGATGTGCATGTGTCCGCTGAGCATCAGCTCCGCGCCGTATTTTTCAAGCAGCGCGTGCAGCTCATCGGAGCAGCCCAGCACATAGCCTGCGCCGAACATGGAATGTTTATACAGATTCTGATGACAGGCGACGAGCATCCTCTTCCCTTCCACAGCAGCTTCGGAGAGGCGCCGCTCGATCCACGAGAGGGTCTTGTCCGACAGGCTGCAGAAATCGTGCGGTGTGTCGGCGTCGAGCATCAGCACGCGCGTCGTATCGTTGATCCGGGCGAGATAGCTGAGCGAATCGTCATCCCGCGAGAGCGCCTCGTCAAAGCCGAAAGCGCCGTAGATCGCGGCGAATTCCTCGGCGCTGACGCTCTCGACCTGCTCGCTCTCGTCGCCGAAGAAGGAATAGCAGCTTCGGTACAGGTCGTGGTTGCCGGGCAGCACCAGCACGGGAACGCCCGCCTCCTCGAGTGCGGCGAGCTTTTCGGCAAGGGCGAGATGGCTCTCCTTCTCGCCGTTGAAGCTGATGTCGCCGGTGAGGATCAGTGCGTCAGGTTCCTCCGCCTTTACCTCTTTGAGAAAAGCGTCCGTGATCTCGTCGCAAAGCTCGGTCACCTTGCCGTCCCCGGCCTCCATGACGCGCCGGAAGAGCGCGCCGTGGTCGGTCAGCGACGGGGCGAGATAATGCAGGTCCGTCGCGACGACAACGCGCCAGGAGCCCGTCTCCCCTGTCGTTTCCGTTTGCTTTTCGGGCGCGCCGGAGCAGCCCGCCAGCAGGAGGAGCGAGGCGAGCAGCAGGCACGACAGGATTCCTCTTCCCCGTTTCACGGCGTTCTCCCCTTTCTTTTTATATCAATACGATCCGGCGCCGCACACGGCGGGATCGGCGGAAGTATGCTGCATGCAGTATAATACTATACGCACATCTGGAAAACAACCGTCTGATCCTACGCAAACCGAAGGGGCTGTCTCAAAAGTCAGC
>DJYJ01000015.1 GCA_002450075.1 Clostridiales bacterium UBA6981 | reverse complement strand
CCTCGCTCATGGGGTGGTTGTCGTTCTTGTATTCCGGGGTGGTCCACCACACGGTGTCGCGGGAATTTTCGTCTACGACGATATACTTGTCCTTGGGGGAGCGGCCGGTGTAAATGCCGGTCATGACGTTGACGGCGTCGAGCTCGGTGAGCTTGCCGACCTCGTATCCCTCAAGACCGCTCTTCATCTCTTCCTCGAACAGAAGCTCGTAGGAGGGGTTATAGACGATCTCGCTTGCGCCGGTGATCCCGTATTTGGTCAGATCCAGTGCCATATACAATACCTCTTTCATGAAAAATGTGAGATGCTGGGGTCGTTGCGCGGTATCTCATAGCCCGAGTATAGCACACGGCTTCGGGAATTGCTATCACAAAGATGCGGATTTGAAAAAATTTTAACAATTCATTCCCGGCGAAGCACGCGCCAGGCCGCTACCAGCGCTTCGGTGCCGCACGCGGCGTTGGCCGGAGAGGTCGAGGGAAGCCGCACCGCCTCGATCCCGGTGAGCGGGAGCAGATGCTTTCGGTAAAGCTCAAAGGCCTTGGCACCGTTCGTATAGATCGCGCGGATCGGCGCCGCGGCGAGGATCGGCCGGGGATCGTTCGCCATGACGTTTCGGATCGTGCTGTCGGCCGAGCGGCGGATGTCGCAGGCCCCGACCACGTCCCACAGCGCGACACCGCAAGAGAGCAGCAGTTCCTTCTTTTCCGCGACGCTCTGCGGCACGGGAGCGTCGAACACCGCGGCGAGCACCTGCCAGAAGCGGTTGCGCGCATGGCCGTAATAAAAGTTCTCCTCGCGGGATTTCACGCTTGGCAGCGTGCCGAGCACGAGCACGCGCGAGCGCGCGTCATAGATCGGCGCGAAGCCGTGCACGACGTGCTCCCAGCCGTCCTGACGGGTTTCCACTATGGTCGCCTCCTTCTCCTTCTTCTGCCTAATCGTGCCGCTTTTCGGCCGAAAAGTCAAGGATAAATGGACAAAATATTAACGATTGCCCGCGCGCCTTGAAAAGCGATCCCCGGAGCGGTATAATACAATCTACCAAATCAGGAAATCAGGAATCTGTCATGGACATTCTGAAATATATCTTTATTTGTGTAGGCGGCTATCTGCTCGGCTCGGTCAGCATCTCGATCATCCTCTCCCGGGCCTTCGGCGTGGATATCCGCAAAAAGGGAAGCGGCAACGCCGGGGCGACCAACATGGCGCGCTCGTTCGGATTGCTTGCCGGCTTTGCGACACTGGCGGGCGATTTTCTCAAGGCCGTCATCGTCATGTACGTCGGCTGGCGTCTCTGCGGAGACTGGGGGCTGATGGCGGGCGGCATGGCCTGCACGACCGGCCACTGCTTCCCGCTTTTCTATGACTTCCGCGGCGGCAAGGGGATCTCCGTCGGCGCGGCGATCGGTCTGATGATCGATTGGCGCATATTCGCGGGGATCGTCGCGGTCTTCCTGATCGCGGCTTTCCTGTCAAAAAAGGCATCGTTCGGCTCGCTGTGCGCGGCTGTTGCGATCGTGGCATTTGCGCTGATTTTTGCCGTTCCTCTGCCGAAGCTGTTGCTCGCGATCTACGCCGCCGTGCTCGCGGTCTTCCAGCATCGCGCCAACATCAAGCGTCTGTCCGAGGGCACGGAGCCGGACTTCAAGGCGGCCGATACCAAGTAGTTTTTAGCTTTTAGAGTTTCGTTTTCAGCCGGGGCGGGGAACATCGTTTTCCGCTCCGGTTTTCTTGCTTGCAATCCAAAGAGCGTGATGCTATCATCAAACTACTGAAATATTCTTTTTTCTCAAAGAAGGAGACCTCATCCACCGCTGACGCGGTCCTCCTTCCCCGCAAGCGGGGAAGGCTAAAAGGAAGGAAACCTCATCCGTCGGACAGAGTCCGACACCTTCCCCGCAGGCGGGGAAGGCTATAAGGAAGGAGATTTGATATGAACGAAGAACTGCGCAGAGAGATCGACCGCTTTGCCGCGGAAAACGAACAGGCGATCTTTGCCGATATCGCAAAGCTCGTCTCCGTCAACAGCGAAAACATGCCCGCCTTGCCCGGCAAGCCCTTCGGCGAGGGCCCGGCCAAGGCGCTCGACACCGCGCTGGAGATCGCGCGCGGCATGGGGCTGCAGACGGAAAACTGCGAGGGCATGATCGGCTATGCCCAGCTCGGCGAGGGCGGCCGCGGCTGCCGCGACTATCTCGCCACGATCACCCATCTCGACGTCGTCCCGGTGGGCGAAGGCTGGACGGCCGACCCCTTTGCCATGCGTGAGCGCGAGGGCTGGATCATCGGCCGCGGCGTGCTGGACGACAAGGGGCCGAGCGTGCTGTGTCTCTATGCGCTGAAATATCTCAAGGAGCATGAGATCCCCCTGCGCTATCCCATCCGCGCCCTGCTCGGCGTAAACGAGGAGATCGGCATGCAGGACGTCACCTGGTATCTCGACAACTATCCCGCGCCGCTCTTCTGCTTCAGTCCCGACGCCAATTTCCCGCTGTGCAACGGCGAGAAAGGCATCTACCACGGCCGCGCCGTCGCGTCTGCGCGCTGTGAGAACATCGTGGATTTCCGCGGCGGCTTTGCCGCAAATGCCATCCCCGACAAGGCCGAGGCCTGGGTCAGGGCGGAGGAGCTGGAGAGCGCCGGGCGTGTCACGGCGGAGAAAACGCCGGACGGCCTCTGGCACCTCACGGCCACCGGCGTCGGCGGCCACGCCTCGATGCCCGAGGGCACGGTCAACGCCATCGGCGTGCTGATCGACTATCTGCTCGAACGGGGCGTCTGCGCCGCGGGGGAGGAGGCCTTCCTGCGCTTCATGGCCAAGATCCACGCCGCGAGCGACGGCAGCGCCTGCGGCATCGCGGCATCCGACGGCCTCTTCGAGCCGCTCACGGTCGTCTGCGGCGTGATCGGCATGGAGGACGGACGGCTGTACCAGACGATCGACAGCCGCTATCCCACCAACACGAGCGGCGAGAAGATCGCCGCAATTCTGAATGCCCTTGCTGCCGGCGCGGCCACGGTCACGGTCGAGCGCGACACGACGCCCTTCTACATGTCCCTTGACAAGCCGGAGGTGCAGGTCTGCATCGACGCCTATAACGCGATCACCGGCGAGAACGCCAAGCCCTATACGATCGGCGGCGGCACCTACGCCCGCGATTTCCCCAACGCCGTTTCCTTCGGCCCCGAGCATCCCGAGCGCCCCGCGCCCGCCTTTGCCGGTCCGATCCACGGCGTGGACGAGGCGGCCTGCAAGGACTGGCTCATCGAAGCGCTCAAGGTCTATATCCTCGCGCTGATCGAGCTGGAGAAGCTGGAGTTCTAAAAATGCGCATCTGGATCATCTGCAGCGGAGAAGCAGCTCTTTCTCTTCCGCCGCGCGCATCGGCGGAGGAGTACGCCGCCCTCTGCGATAAGCGTCTCGACGGCCCCGTCGGGGAGCCGCAGGGGCATACGGTCGCGGCAAACGGCCGCGGCCTGTATATAAGCCCCCGCGCCGCCGCGCGGGATACGGCCGAGAAGCTGATAGCGGACGGCATGCCGCAGGCTGAGCCCCTGCTCGACGAGATCCCCCTGCGCCCCTTCGGCGCGGGCGCGCTGCCGCTGTGGCTGTGGCGTGCTCTCGTGTGGCTGCGCGGCCTGTTCGGCCTCGCCGCGGCGGAGAGCGGGAAGGCGAGCCGCCGAAAGGCCGACGAGCTCATCGGCCGTCTCGAGAAAAGGGGAGAGGACTGCATCCTCGTTTCCCATCCGCGGCGGATCGCGGCGCTCTGTGACGCGCTGCGCGTGCGCGGCTACTGCGTCCAGCGCACGGGCCTCGGCGGCATCAAGCCCTTTGAGCAGCTGCTCCTGAGCCGCCGCGACGAGCACTGCGGCGGCTGCGCGCACAACTGTCTGCTGTCCAACCCCGGCTGCAGCATCGGCCGCGACAAGGCACGCCGCGCAAAGAAGTGACGGAATATTTGACTTTTTGCGTCCATTGGGTATAATGAACAGGTCAAAACCAAAACTTTTTCCGTTTGGAAAGGAATCATAACATGAGCGAATGCACACATGATTGCTCCACCTGCGGCGAAAACTGCGCCGAGCGCCAGGCGGATTTCCGCAAGCCCCTGCACGAGGGAGCGAGCGTCAAAAAGGTCATTGCCGTCGTCAGCGGCAAGGGCGGCGTCGGCAAATCCCTCGTAACCGCGCTGCTCGCCAGCGAGATGCAGCGCCGCGGCTTCAACGCCGCCGTGCTCGACGCCGACATCACCGGCCCGTCGATCCCGCGCTCCTTCGGCGTGACCGAGCACGCCACCGGCACCAGCGAGGTGCTCTTCCCGGTCTCCACGCACACCGGCCTGCAGATCATGTCCATCAACCTGATCCTGGAGGATGAGACCGAGCCCGTTGTCTGGCGCGGCCCCGTCATCGCGGGCGCGGTGCAGCAGTTCTGGACGGACGTGCTGTGGCAGGACGTGGACTATATGTTCGTCGACATGCCTCCCGGAACGGGCGACGTCCCGCTGACAGTGTTCCAGTCTCTGCCCGTGGACGGCGTTGTCGTCGTCTCCACGCCGCAGGATCTCGTCGGCATGATCGTCGCCAAGGCCGTCAACATGGCGGGGCTGATGAAAAAGCCCGTCATCGGCCTGGTCGAAAACATGTCCTATTTCAAGTGCCCCGACTGCGGCAAGGAGCACGAGATCTTCGGCGCGTCCAAGGCCGAGGAGGAAGCGGCCGCCTTTGGCATCAAGACCTGGGCGCGCCTGCCGATCGACCCGGTCGTGGCGACGATGGTCGACGCGGGCGAGGTCGAGTCTGTCCCCGCCGACGGGCTGAAGGCCATTGCCGACTATATCGAAAAGGAGCTTTGAGATGATCCGAGTTGCCGTCTCCTACGACAAGGGAGAGATCTTCGAGCATTTCGGCCATACCGAGATGTTCGCCATCTATGAATTCAGCGAAGAGAATCTCGACGAGAGCACCAAGCGCCTGGTCGAGACCACCGGTCTCCACGGCCACCAGGATATGGCCGATCTCCTCAAGCGCGAGGGCGTCGACGCCGTCATCTGCGGCAGCATGGGCCAGGAAGCCCACGCGGCGCTGCTTGGCTACGGCATCATCCCGGTCGCGGGCTACTGCGGCGACGCCGACACGGCGGCCCAGCTTCTCGTCATCGGCCAGCTCCCCACCTCCGACGGCGGCGGCTGCTCCGGCGGCTGCGGCGGCTGCAGCGGCTGCCACGGCGGCGACGAGGGCAGCGAAGACTGCGGCTGCGGCTGTGGCTGCGGATGTTGATAAAAAGGGACAATCTTTCAAGATTGTCCCTTTTTTAGAAAGGGTAAAAATGAAAAGCAGGACGCGCTTCCAAATTGCTAAAAATATTTGTGCTATCTTCTTTGCAGCCGCTTATCTACTTATCATCAACTGGTGGCAAATCGGGCCCTATCTGCAGCTGCAGCGTGTCAAACTCCCTGCAGGCTCCAGTATTATAGAGAGAACGAATATACATAGAGGGGGCGGGGCGCTGCAACCCAGAATCTACGGCACGAAAACCGCGGTGTGTCCTCTCAAGTGGGATGAGGCGACCGCGTGGATCGAAGAGCATAATGACCTGAACGATTTGGGAATCAGTTTTTTTGAAAACGGCGCAATGACCTCAATGCGTGAATGGGCCTATCCAAAACCGGAAGAAGGGAAAAGCATTGTAATCTTATATTGGACAGACGGAAGCCCTCTGTCTCTGGCCGGCCCGTGGTACGGACCGGAATATGTGGTAGATGCGATCCTGCTGATTATTTTTTTGTTTGTACTGTGCGAGTGCATGATTGCAATTGAGCACAAGGAAAAAGCATTCAAGAGAAAAGCAGAGACTAAAAGAGAATAAGCCCGTCCTTTCCCGCATACCCTAGTACGGGTGATGAAATGAAAAGCGGGAAAATCAAATGGAAACAGCTTGCGATCTGTCTGGCGATACCGCTGGCGGTCGGCGCGCTTGCGGCCTTTCTCAGCCGCGGCGGGATGGAAGATTACAAGACCATGTATAAGCCGCTGCTCTCGCCGCCGGGCTGGGTCTTTCCGGTCGTGTGGACGATCCTGTATGCGATGATGGGCACAGCGAGCTATCTTGTCTATACCTCCTCCGCCTCGCCCGAGCGGATCCGCCGCGCGATGACGGCCTATGCGCTGCAGCTTGCGGCAAACTTTATCTGGCCGCTGCTGTTCTTCGTGCTGGAGATCTACCTTGTCGCGTTCATCTGGCTGATCGTGCTCTTTGCGCTCGCCCTCGTGTGCGCGCTGCGCTTCGGCTATATCGACGCGCGCGCCGGCAGACTGATGGCGCCCTACCTCGTATGGCTGTTTTTCGCGGCTTATCTCAACCTCGGCGTCTACTTGTTGAATTGACCGAAATTTAACAGAGAATTTTGTGCTGCTTTCACAAAGAAGGCGGCACATTCTTTTTTTTGCCCGCCAAACGGGGCAAAAAACTATACAAAACGCCAAAAATGTCTAAACAGAAAAAGTTTTACAATCCGGTTAGCAAACGCTAACAGTTGCCTTTTCCAAACCCTGTCAAGCCCGTCGGAGGGGGCGTTTTCCTTGCATAAAAAGGGGGCGTGTGTTAAAATGTAGCTAATCTGTAATAGTATAACCATCAGTGTGTTCATTTTGCGTTTATCTCGCGAAAAAGGGGGACTGGAATATGGAGAATAAAGCCAAGATCCTTACGGTCGCAGGCAAAGGCGGCGTGGGAAAGACCTCAATCTGCGCTTGCATCGTGCGGCTCCTTGCCGAGAAATATCCCGACAAGAAGATCCTCGCGATCGACGCCGATCCCGCCGTCGGTCTGTCCGTTGCTCTTGGCGTGGACGTGAAGCTCACGCTCGACGATATTCGCCAGAGCATCGTCGACAGCGTGGAAAACGGCGACACCAAGGAGGCGCTCGAGCTCTTAAGCGAGGCGCGCTTCCGCATGTTCGACGCGCTGGTTGAGATGCCGGGCTTTGCCTTCCTTGCCATCGGCCGGCCGGAGAGCTCCGGCTGCTACTGCAAGGTGAACTCCTACCTCAAGGAGGTCATCGGCATCCTTGCCAACAGCTTTGATTATGTCGTGATCGACGGCGAGGCCGGAATCGAGCAGATCCAGCGCCGCGTCATGGAAAAGGTCACGCACCTCCTGCTCATCACGGATCAGAGCAAAAAGGGCGCCCAGGTCATCACGACGATCAAGCAGGTGGCCGACGAGCTGATCTCGTATGAAAAGATCGGCTGCATCATCAACCGCGTGACCAATCCCGAGCTGGTTGAGCTCACCGACAGCCCGGTGGAGATCCTCTCCGCCATTCCCGCGGACGACACCTTTGCCGCCAACGACATCAAGGGCAGAAGCGTCATGGAGCTTCCCGCGGATTCCGTTATGCTCAAGGGGGTGCAGGAAGCACTCCGCAAAATAGAAATTCTTTAAGAAGAGGTGTAACATTTGAAAGATCTTAAGCATCTGATCTATTTCGAAAAACTGCTTGAGAGCGCCAACAACGAGCTGGTCCAGCAGGCTCAGGCCGATGGCGGCATCTGCCTGGGCTACACCTGCTATCACGTACCCGAGGTCCTGCTCAATGTTGACAAATGCTTCTCGGTACGTCTGCGCGCACCCAACACCGGTTCGATCGACATCGCGACCTATTACATGTCGAACTACACCTGCGAGTTCGCGCGTGCCCTGGTCGAGCGCGGCATTGAGGGCGGCTACCAGTTCCTCGACGCGATGATCGGCGTCGACGCCTGCTCCATGATGAACCGTGCGATGGAGCACTTCGAGATCCTCAAAATCAACGAAAAGCCCAACTTCTTCGTCACCCACTGCGATATCCCCTTCAAGGTCACCGACTATACGCTTGACAGCTATGAAAAGCAGATGCGCATCCATGTGCTTGACCAGCTGACGGAAAAGTTCGGCGTCGACACCTCTGACGCCGCAATCCGCGAGGCCGTCAAGGAGCACAACGAGGTCTGCTCGATCATCTCCGAGATCGGCGAGATGCGCAAGCTGGACAACCCCATCATCACGGGCTATGAGTTCCATGTGATCAACCTGGTCTCCTACACCTGCCCGAAGCATCTGATCCTGCCCTATCTGCGTGAGACGCTCGAAGAGCTCAAAAAGCGCAAGCCCGACAAGAAGAGCCCCTTCCGCGCCCGCGTGGCGATCGTCGGCAGTGAGATCGACGACCCGAACCTGACCAAGCTCATCGAGGGCACCGGCGCTCTCGTCGTGTCCGACCGTTACTGCTTCGGCTCCACGCCGGGCCGCGAGGTCATCGAGCTCAAGGACGATGAGGACGCGCTGCGTCAGATCTGTCTGCACGTGATGCAGCACAGCGAATGCGCCCGTTACATCGCCGACGAAAAGGTGCTCCAGCGCCGCGAGACGGCCGACCGTCTTGCCAAGGAGTACAAGGCCGACGGCATCATCTACGAGCAGATGAAGTACTGCGACTACTGGGGCTTCGAGCGTGCGCTCGTCAGCCACATCATGCACGATGAATACGGCTGGCCGGTCCTCTCGATCGACAGACTTTACAACAACGGCAACTCCGGCCAGCTGCGCACGCGCTGCCAGGCCTTTGTCGAATCTCTGGAGATCAAACGCATCCACAAGGAGGCAGAAAAGAATGGCTAAAAAGGAAAAGCTGGTTTACCCGAATCCCAAGTTCTGGAAAGCCAAAGACAATATGGACTGGAAGAAGCAGGGTGCCAACCTTGCCGAGTTCGGCGCCATTGCCTGGGATCTGCTCAAGGCGACCGACTGGAAGCAGTTCGGCCAGGACCGCCTGAACGACTGCAAGGCCGACTGGGAGCGCGCCAAGGGCGAGTATGCCGACTTCATGGCGCTCGACACTGCCGGCAAGATGGACCGCATCCTCAACGGCGAGCACAGCCTGGGCCGTCTCTACCGCAAGGGCGCCATGGCCACTGTCCGCCGCGAGTGGCGCGGCATCAAGGACACCGCCTATGACTTCTGGGAGTGGGCGCGTCTGTGGGGCATGCTGCTCGGCACCTTCTCCAAGGATCTGATCCCCGCCATGAACAGCGCGCTGTGGTATCGCTGGATGATCTCCTACTTCTGCTGCCACGGCTTTATGGACAAGAACATCCTCGGCCTGCGCGGCTCCAACCTGCGCATGAGCCACGAGCTGACCTACCAGATCTTCCGCTATGTCGCGGAGAACCTGGTCCTCCTGAGCAAGGCCGACCGCAAGAACGGCAACAGCGACGAGCTCAACCGCATGATGGTCACCTTCGACGAAATGACCATGGGCCAGATCATGGCCGGCTTCCCGGATCTGTGCGGCATCCCGCACCAGCTGCTGCCCATGTTCCTGGTTTCCGAGATCGACCAGCTGGTCTGCATCCCCTACATCGACGCAGTCGAAAGCTACGGCCTTCCCGCCGACACCTGCCCCGTCCCGTCGTCCGAATGCGGCGCGCTCGTCATCAACGCGCTGCCCGACATGGGCTCCGGCTTCATCTCCAGCTCCATGCCCTGCGACGGCTCCACGATGGCTTCGTCCTACTTCTCCCGCCGCTTCCCGAACATCCCCGTGTTCCACCTCTGCTTCCCCGTTCGTTATCTGGATGAGGAGACCGTGCAGATGGGCGCCGAGGATATCAAGGCCTGCATCAGGTGGATCGAGGAGAGGACCGGCGCGAAGTGGTCCTGGGATGCTTACTTCACCTGCATGAAGCGCTTCAACCAGGAGACCGACCTCGAGCTGAACAAGTGGGAAATCAACAAGTCCGCCCGCCCGCAGCTGATCGGACCGAGCTACGAGCTCTTCCGCAAGTGGAACTACGAGATGGACGGCGGCATCGACCCGCGCGTTCTCCCCTCGATGCAGAAGGTCGATAAGATGCTCATGCGCGCCTACGAGCGCGGCGAGACGGCCTGGCCCGAGAGAAAGATGCGCTACCGCGCGATCGTCTGGTCCTGCCCGGCCCACTACTACGCCAACTTCTCCAACTGGCTGGCCAACTGCTGGGGCATCGACGTCCTCGTCGAGATGGAGTCCCTCAACTTCACCAAGCACCTCGAGACCGAGGACAAGGAAGAGGCTCTGCGCGATCTGGCCCGTCTGTACGAGCGTATGGTCATGCGCCGTCACACCAACGGCGGTTACCAGAACGTCGTCGACGAGTGCTGGAAGCAGTGTGAGGACTGGAACGCCAAGCTTGTCATCATGTATCAGAACGTCGCCTGCAAGAACATGGCCACCGTACAGGGCATCCTGGACGAGCAGGGCCGGGAGCGCGGCTACGACCTGATCTGGATCGAGCACGACCTGATGGATCCGCGTACCGTTTCGAGACGCACCATGCGCGACAAGGTCAACGAGTATATGCGCACCGTTCTCCAGGCCGAGCCGGTCGACCCGTCTCTCGTCGAGTTCGAGGACGAGGTCTGCATGTAAGCGTCCATACAACGCCACACAGGTCATCCCTCCGCGTACGGCGCGAAGGGATCGACCGTTGGCATCGTCAGAAGCAGCTTATATCGCTCCGGTTTATGCGGTTTGCGTAAGTGCCGCGAAAACCTACGCAGGATTAAGCTCCTTCTTCCTCTCCGGATCGAACTCGTGTTACCGGGCTTCGATCCGGTGTGAGGACGGATTTCTAATGAATAAAAAATAAAAATCGGAGGAATTCATACATGAAATACTTTGGCGGCTGCGACGTAGGATCCACGTTTACGAAGGCAGTTATACTCGACGAGACCGGCAAGATGGTAGCGGACACGACGATCCGCTCGAAGATCAACTCTGAGCAGAGCGCGATCGCGGCGATGGAAGAGGTTTGCAAGCAGGCGGGACTGAAGGACTCGAAGGAGCTTGAGTACCTGATCGGCACGGGCTACGGCCGCAACAAGGTGCCGTTTGCAGACGAGAACATCTCCGAGATCTCCTGCCATGCCATGGGCGTGCACATCACGGACCCGAGCGTGAAGGCGATCATCGACATCGGCGGCCAGGACGTCAAGGGCATCAGCATCGACACGGACGGCACGGTAAAGAACTTTGCGATGAACGACAAGTGCTCGGCCGGTACGGGCCGCTTCTTCGAGGCGATGGCGCGCAGCTTTGAAATGAGCCTGCCGGAATTCTCGAAGCTGTCTCTGACGGCGAAGAACGTGATCCCGATCACGGCGCAGTGCACGGTTTTTGCCGAGTCCGAGGTCATCACGCTGGTCGGCGAGGGCAAGCCGATGGATGAGATCGCGGCGGGCATCGAGATGGCGGTAGCGAAGCGCTGCTTCGTCATGGCGAAGAAGGCCGGTGCGACCGACAGCATCACGCTGACGGGCGGCTGCGCGAAGAACGACGGTCTGAAGGAAGCGATCGAGCATGTTCTGAAGCTGAAGGTCGTCAACCTGAAGACGGACCCGCAGCTGATGGGCGCTCTCGGCGCTGCCGAATATGCCCGCCAGAAGGGACTTGCCAAGAAGTAATCCCCTTGTGGGAATAACACCGAAAGGAGCATCATTGCTGCATGGATAAGATCTTAAAGTTCATTTTCAGTCTGATCAAAGTGCTTCTGATCGTCGTTGTCGTCCTGTTCGTCGTCTACTTCTGGAACCTTGACCAGAAGCTTCTCGGCTGGGCCTACAAGCAGGTCAACCTGATCTTCGACCGCAAGAAAGTAGACCAGGTATTCTAAATGGAGCTGTATAATTCTCTGTTCCACGATACCGCGGCGCTTCTGGAAAAGGGACAGCCGACGTCCTGGAAGTATGAGCCGAACAACATCTGCAAGGAGCTTGCAAACAGCGAGCTCGTCCTCCAGAAGGACGCGGCGTACGAGCTCGGCGCTTCCGGCAAGGGCTCGGCAAACTATGTGCTCTTCACGTCGTCTTCCGAGCTCGTGAGCGAGGACAAGGTCCTGCTCTACGGCCCGGATCTGAAGGACATCCACGGCGGCTGTGACTTTGCGCGCATCGTGCTGCTGCGTGTCGGCGTGCTTGACGGTGACGACGAAAAGGTCTATCGCACGCTCAAGGATATCGAGTTTGCCAAGTATCACGTCAACCTCGAGGGCTACATGGTCCGCATGTCGCCGGAGTCTTATCGCGAACAGGTGCGCCTCAGCCGCCAGGCCATCCGCAAGGGCATCAGCTTCCGCCAGGTCGGCAATAGCTACATCAAGGCCTACAAGCAGGATGAGAACGTCCTGAACGCGACGGTGATCTTCGTCACGGCGCCCGGCTTTGATTACGCCGCCATGAAGGCCAACGCCAAGAAGGCCAGCGACGTCACCGGCACTCTCACCCACATCCTCGAAGGTCTGCCCACCGACTGCTCGGTCTGCTCGCTCAAGGGGATCTGCGACGAGGTCGAGGGCATGAAGGAGCTGCACTTCGGCGTCGGCGCAAAGGGCACCGACAAGCACTGATCGACCCCATACAAAAAAGTCCGACGGGATCTCCCGTCGGACTTTTTTCATGCGCCGCGTTTTTATACGCAGCAGCGATTTTTAAATTGTCATTTTGCGCCAGCGGCCGCGGCCACGAGCAGCGCAAGCGCCAGCGCCGCGAGCGCGACGCGCCAGAAAAGCTCGCTCCCTTTCTCCCTTTTTCCAAATCCATCCGGCATTTCCGTGAACACGAGCGCCAGCAGCGCGAAAAAAAGCGGCGTGGTAAAGGGCTGGGCGATGTTCACCGATGCCTGTACGGCATAGGACGCACAGCCGAGCGCAAGCGCCGTCCGTGTCGGACTTGGGTTTCGAAGGGCTTTTCGCAGTGCAAGGACAAGCAGTGCGAGATATGACAAAAGCCCGAACACCCCGCCTGTCAGCAGATAGTGCAGATACTCGTTGTGCGCGCTGTCGGTCACGGCGTCGGAGAACAGCCGGTGCGCCCTGTCCCAGTCGGCGAGCGCGCCCGCCCCGCTGCCGATCAGCTTCCGCGGCAGAGAGGCCTCCCGGAACATCTGCCAAAAGCTCATCCATTCCGCGCCGCGATCCGTGCCCCAGGAGGGGGAGAAAACCAGGACGGCGGCAAGAGAGGCGGGCAGCCTGTCCCGCCAGAGCGTGTTCGCGAGCACGAGCAAGACCGCGCCGATCACGAGAAGAGCAAAGAAAAGGATCGCATAGACCCTGCGAAAGACGACAATCGCGGCGTCCCCGCGCCGGCGCAGCAGCAGCCACAGCGCGGCGGAAATGAAAAGAACGCCGATCAGCAGCGGGGGAGCGGTCAGAAGCGAACCGAGCCCGCTGAGCCGATAGAGGGCGGCGCTTTTCAAGGCGAGTGAGAAGACAAGCGCTGTGACCGCTGCGGCCGCCCACAGCAGCGGCACGCGCCGTAAAAACCGCGCCTCGCGCGTCAGCAGCGGGAGTAGCACAAAGCAGGCGATCGCGCCGAGCGCAAAGCTGTCCGCCCGCACAGCGATGCCGCAGCAAAGCGCCAGCAGCGCCGGGATCGCCGGCGGCAGTGTGCCGGGAAGCGTATCGGACGCGAGCGTCAGAACGGAGAAGAGCGCGAGGAACAGCACGCAAAGCGCGCTGAGAAACGAGATGTTCCCCACGGTTGAGAAAAAGCGCGGCAGCTCGATCGCGGGCGAAATCGCCCGCAGTCCGAGAAGATCCGCCCCGAAAACCTCGCCGATCGCAAGCGCCGCCGCGATTGAAAAACCAAGCCCCATCGCATAGCGCACCAGCCCGGAGAGCACGCCGTGCCGCCTCAGCACGAGAAACACGCCGAGATACAGCGCAAAGCTCACGACTCCCTGATAACGGTTGTCCGCCGCCCACAGTCCGGCCGGAAGCGGCCGGAAGAGCAGCGTCGCAAGGATATGCGTCAGCGCAAACACGCCGAAGAGCACGTCCGGCAGCGCCGGTCGAACGCGCAGCGGCTCACCCTTTCGTCCGACGATCCGCCATACGGCGAAGGCGGCGAGAAAGAGCGCGGAGAGGATCCAGAAAACGACTGCCTTTGTGCGAGTGATGTCAAAATAAGCGTTGTGCACCGTGAGCGGCAGCCCAACGCCCAGCAGCGAAAGATACCCCGTGCACAGGATCTCGCCTGCCGATATGCGTTTTTTCACTGCTCTTTTCATGGACGGACTGCTCCTTTGGGGGATTTGATCAACGCATACACTATACAACATACTCCGGCAAAATACCACCTAATAAACCTTAAAAAACCCGGGAGAGCCGCAGCTCTCCCGGGTCGGATGAAAGAATCTTTACTTGCTGATGATGTCGCGGGTGTCGCGCGCAATGACAAGCTCCTCGTTCGTGGGGATGACGAAGACCTTGACCTTGCTGTCGGGCGTGGAGATCATCACGTCCTCGCCGCGCTTCGAGTTGGCTTCCTCGTCGAGCTTGACGCCGAGATAGCCGAAATACTCGCAGATGCCCTTGCGGGTCTCCTTGCTGTTTTCGCCGACGCCGGCGGTGAACACGATCGCGTCCACGCCGTTCATCGCGGCGACGTAGGAGCCGGCGACCTTGGCGACCCAGTAGTTGAACATGTCGAGCGCGAGCTTGGCCTTGTCGATGCCCTCACCGGCGGCCTTGTCCAGATCGCGGAAGTCGGAGGAGACGCCGGAGACGCCCAGCACGCCGGACTTCTTGTTGAGGATGGTGAGCATCTCGTCGATCGTGTAGCCGTACTTGTTCATGATGAACTGGATCACGCCCGCATCCAGATCGCCGCAGCGGGTGCCCATCGGCAGGCCGACCAGCGGCGTGAAGCCCATGGACGTGTCGACGCTCTTGCCGTGCTCGACGGCGCAGATCGACGAACCGTTGCCCATATGGCAGGAGACGATCTTCAGCTCTTCGATGGGCTTGCCCATCAGCTCGGCGCAGCGGGCGGAGACATAGCGGTGAGAGGTGCCGTGGAA
The DNA here is from genome assembly GCA_002450075.1 of Clostridiales bacterium UBA6981. Lineage (GTDB taxonomy): Bacteria > Bacillota > Clostridia > Oscillospirales > Oscillospiraceae > Limivicinus. The sequence goes on along the minus strand of DJYJ01000015.1, from coordinate 73,371 downwards.
GCCGTAGCGGCGGATGCCGTCCTTCTTGTAATAATCATAGGGGACCGCGTACATATAGGCCTTGCCGGGCATGGTCTGGTGGAAAGCGGTGTCGAACACGGCGACCATCGGGACGTCGCCCATAACGGCCTTGCAGGCGTTGATGCCGGTGATGTTGGCGGGGTTGTGCAGCGGGGCGAAGGGGATGCACTCCTCGATCGCATGCATGACCTCGTCGTTGATCAGCACGGAGGAGGCGAACTTTTCGCCGCCGTGGACGACGCGGTGACCGACGGCGTCGATCTCCTTCATCGAGCCGACAACGCCGTATTCCTTGCTCGTCAGCTTGTCGATGACAGCGGCAATCGCCTCGGCGTGGGTGGGCATGGGAACGTCTTCGTTGAAGACCGGCTTATCGCCGACCAGCGGGCTGTGCTTGAGATGGCCGTCGATGCCGATGCGCTCGCAAAGCCCCTTGGCCATGACGGTTTCGCTCTCCATGTCGATGAGCTGATACTTCAGCGAGGAGCTGCCTGCGTTGATGACGAGAATTTTCATGTCGTTTGATTCCTTTCTATTGAAAACGTTGTTTTATATGCGCTATACTAACAGTACTATTTTAATACAAGACAGGGAAAAAGCAAGCCCTTTTTCAACCGGAAAATAAGTTTACATAACATAGATAAGGAGCAAGCCATGGACTTTATCGGCGTGGTGTGCGAATACAATCCCTTTCACAACGGCCATGCGTATCATCTGCGCGAGAGCGCGCGGCTGACGGACGACCAGGGCGTCGTCTGCGTCATGTCGGGGGACTTTGTCCAGCGCGGCGAGGCGGCGCTTTACGCCAAATACGCCCGCGCGGAGGCGGCTGTGCGCGGCGGGGCGGACGTGGTGTTCGAGCTGCCGCTGCCCTGGTCTCTCGCCTCGGCCGAGGGCTTTGCCCGCGGCGCCGTCGGGCTTCTCGCCGCCATCGGCGCGACGACGCTCAGCTTCGGCACGGAGAGCGAGGGCCTCGGCATCCTCGATACCCTGGCCCGCCGCCTGATCGAGCCGCAGACGGTCGAGCTCATCCGTGCGAAAATGGCGGACGAACCGGAGCTGTCCTTTGCCGCCGCGCGCCAGCGCGTGCTCGAGGAGCTCTGCGGCGAAGGCGCGCGTGCCCTCGAAACGCCGAACAACATCCTGGCGGTGGAGTATCTCAAGACGATCTATACCGAAAACCTTTCTCTCAAGCCACTCGGCGTACGGCGGCTCGGCAGCGCGCACGACGGCGCGGGCGAGGGAAACACGCGCTCGGCCTCCGAGATCCGAAGTCTGCTCCTGCGCGGCGAGAGCGCCGACCGCTTTATGGGCGCGGCAGCGCGTGCGGTGCTCGAGCGGGATACGGCGCAGGGGCGCGGCATCCCGTCGCGCGCAGCGAACGAAACGGCGATCCTCTCGCGCCTGCGCATGCTGCGGCGCGAGGATTTCCTCGCCCTGCCGGACGCCTCCGGCGGTCTGGGCGAGCGGCTTTTCCGCGCGGCGGGGGAGGAGCCCACACTCGACGCCGTCTTTGCCGCCGTGAAGAACAAGCGCCTTGCCATGTCCCGCGTGCGCCGCGCCTGCTACTGCGCCGCTCTCGGTATTACAAGCAACGCTGCGGACGGCATCCCGCCCTATGCCCGGCTGCTTGCGACAAACGCAAGAGGGCGCGAAATGCTCGCCGAGCTGCGCGAGACGAGCGAGATCCCGATCGTGACCAAGCCCGCCTCCGTGCGCGAACTGGGGGAGCGGAGCGAGACGATCTTTTCCCTCGGAGCCGCGGCGCATGATCTCTATGTTCTGGGCTACCGCGCTGCGGAGGAGCGCCGGGGCGGCGCCGACTGGCGCAGCGGCCCTCGCATCGTCGAATAAACTGAAAAAAGTGCGGATGGAGATCCATCCGCACTTTTTTCGATTTTTCAGTCAACGGTAAATCTGCCGTTCGGAAGGCTTTGATCGTTGTAAGAGACGTCGATGCTCTCGTCGATCTGCAGCCCGTTGAAGCCAAAGCCGTCGGTGCCGCAGTCGGTGATCGAGCAGTCGGTGAACACCATGTTCTTCACGCCGTAGAGCTGCGCGCCGACATAGCTGCAGTCATAGATGTTCGTCCCGGTAACGGCAAAATCATACGAGCTCGTTGCCGTGATGCCCACGGTGCCGCAGCCGAAGAGTCCGCAGCGCTCGACCGTGACGTCGCCGCAGTTGATAAAGTTCAGTACGCCGCCGCTGCAGTAGCCCGGCTCCTCGCTGTGTCCGACGGTCATATCCGAAAGACGGATCGCATAGCAGTTGTCAAAGCCCAGCACGTCGGCATAGCGCGGCTGCGTCGAGACGAGCGTCGCGCCCATCCCGCCGCCGACAAGCGAAAAGTCCTCGAGATTGACGAAGATCAGCTCCGGTCCGTCAAAGGTCTCGCTCCACACGTAATAGTCACCGCCGCTCCCGCCGTAATCCGAGGCCGTCGAGAGATCGAACTCCTCTCCGTCGAGATAGACGATCGTGTGCGGCGCGACGGCGGCGAGCAGCTCGTCCACGGTCGTGACGTGCACCTCCCGCGGCGCGTCCGTCCAGTCGGTGGGGACGTGCTCGGGGAAGGAGACGACGCTGCCCGGCGTCACATAGCCGCCGTCATAGTCGTCAACATAGAGATCGCCCGGCGTCACATACGGCGCGGGGCCGATGTATTGACCGGTAAAGGGCTTGCGCTCCATGCGCGAGAAGTCCGTAAAGCTCTCGAGCGCCTTGCCGCTCTCCGTCACCGCAAAGGCGCTCCCGCTTGCGTAGCAGCTGCCGAATTCGTTGTCACCCAGCGCGCTGCCGCTCACGGTCACGCCGCCGCCGTAGAGACGGAAAAGCGCCTCGGAGAAGCGGTTGCCCGTCGCCTCACTGCCGAGCAGGCAGACCGAGGAGGAATTCATCGTCTCGAGGAGAAGACTGTTCTCCCCGTCGCGTACGCTGCTGTTGATGACGGCAAAGCCGTTGCAGCCCGAGGCGTACAGCGCAGCGACGCCGCCGTCCCGCCCGCAGCGCAGAATCTCGCAGTCGCGCACCTGCACGTTGGTGCTGAGCATGACGTTTAGCGCCGCAACCGAACAGTCGCGCAGCGTGCAGCTCTCCAGCATCAGACGGGTACACTGCCACGCGTTCACGGCCGTCACACCGCAGCCGAAAAGCTCACAGCCGCGCACGGCAACATCCTCACAGCTGTCGCAGTACAGCACGTCCCCGCAGCAGAAGGCGGGCTCGCCGCGGTGGCCGAGCGTCAGCCCCTCCAGCGCCACATCACGGCAGCCGCGCAGCGTTAAGACGCTCGCGGTCGCGTCGTCGGTCGAGATAAGACAGCCGCCCTCCCGCGCAGATTTGATCGTAAGTCCGTCGACGCCCCGGATCTCGAGCGCGTATTCGCCTCCGCCTAACGGCACCCAGGTATAGGCGCCCGTGGAGTAGCCGAAGCCGTAGTCCGGCGCCTCGTCAAGACGGAGCTCCTCCGCCTCGACCACGACGCAGCGCTCCGGCCCAAGCGCGTTCAGGAACCCTTTTATGTCCGTCACGACAACGGTTTCAACGTCTTCCTCCGGCACGGGCGTGCTCCCCGTGTCGGGCGCGGCGCCGCAGCCGCCGAGCAGCAGCACGGCAAACAAAAGGGAAAGAAGAAGCGACAGCTTTTTCATTTGTCTCATCCTTTCGTCACAGCTCTTTTTTTCCATTATCCGCGATCGCTCCCGTCCCGTCAAGTGCCCGCGTCATCATTTGAGAATTCTTCAGAATCGCCCCGGACTTGTTTACAGCCGGGGGGAATTGTGATAAGATATAACATCAATATCTACAAGCGAGGGAGGCGCCGAAGGCCATGTTTGAAAAGCTTGAAAAGCTGAAAAACCAATATGAAGAGCTCCAGGCCCGCATGGCGCGGCCGGAGGTCTATTCCGACGCGGCCGCCTTCGCCGCCTGCGACCGCGAGGCACGCGAGCTTGCGCCGATCGTCGAGGCCTACCGCGCCTACCAGACAGCCTGCGACGACATGGACGCCGCGCTGGAGCTCGGCGACGAGGAGGAATACCGCGCCGCCAAAGCCGAGCGGGAAGCGCGCGAGGGCGAGATCCGCCTCCTGCTGCTGCCGAAGGATCCGAACGACGGCAAAAACGTCATCATGGAGATCCGCGGCGGCGTCGGCGGGGAGGAGGGCATGCTGTTTGCCGCCGACCTTTTCCGCATGTATTCCATGTACGCCGAGCGCCGCGGCTGGCGCGTCGAGGTCGCAAACGCCAGCGAGACCGAGCTCGGCGGCTTCAAGGAGATCAGCTTTGTCGTCGAGGGCGAGGGCGCCTGGTCCCGGCTGAAGTTCGAGGCCGGCGGCCACCGCGTCCAGCGTGTCCCGGTCACCGAATCCGGCGGGAGGATCCACACCTCGGCGGCCACGGTCGCCGTCCTGCCCGAGATCGGCGAGGTGGAGTTCTGGCTCGATCCGAACGATCTGAAGATCGACACCTACCGGTCCTCCGGCGCGGGCGGCCAGCATGTCAACAAAACCGAAAGCGCCATCCGCATCACGCACCTGCCCACCGGCACGGTCGTCGAATGCCAGGACGAGCGCAGCCAATATAAAAACAAGGATCGCGCCATGCAGATCCTCCGCGCCCGCCTCTATGAGGCCGAGCAGGAAAAGCAGCGCGCCTCCGTCACCCAGGAGCGCCGCAGCCAGATCGGCAGCGGCGACCGCAGCGAGCGCATCCGCACCTATAACTTCCCCCAGAACCGCGTGACCGATCACCGTCTGACGGGGGAGGGGCGCAGCTTCAACATCGCCGCGATCATGGACGGCGACCTCGACGCGCTCATCGACGCGCTCGTTACCGCCGACCAGGCGGCCAGGCTTGCGGAGCAGAATGAAACAGGCCTTCCCCCTGGGGGGAAGGTGTCACGGGCTTGGCCGTGACGGATGAGGGGCGCTGCGCCATGGCACGTCTGAAACGGAGAAATATGAAAACAGAAATATTTACAAACGATCTCACCGGCGCGGCCGAGCTCATCCGAAACGGCGGCCTTGTCGCCGTGCCGACCGAAACGGTCTACGGACTCGCGGCCAACGGCCTTGACGCCGATGCGGTCGAGAAGATCTATGAGGTAAAGGGCCGCCCGGCCTATAAGCCGCTGTCGCTGATGGTACACGGCAGCGAGGAGATGGAGCGATACTGCCTCTCCGTCCCGCTCCAGGCAAAGACGCTTGCCGCCCGCTTCTGGCCGGGCCCGCTGACGATCGTGCTCAGGGCGCGGCCGGAGATCCCACCCGTCGTGCTCGCCGGGGGCGACACGGTCGGCCTGCGCTGCCCCGACCACCCCAAGACGCTTGAGCTGCTCCGGCTGACCGGCCTTCCCTTCGCAGCTCCCTCTGCCAACCCCTCGGGGGAGGAGAGCCCGAAGAGCGCGGAGAAGGTGATGGAATACTTCGACGGCGCGATCGACGGCGTGATCGACGGCGGCAAATGCGGCATCGGGCGTGAGTCCACGCTTATCTCCATGGCCGAGACGCCCTATCGCATCCTGCGCCGCGGCGCGCTGGGCGAGGAGGCGATCGCGGACGCGCTCGTGGACGGCATGACGCTCATCGGGCTCACCGGCCCCAGCGGCAGCGGCAAGACAACCGCGCTGCGCGCCATCGAAGCGCTTGGCGGCCTTTCGATCGACTGTGACGAGGTCTACCACGAGCTGCTTGAAAAGGACCCGGAGCTGAACGCCGCGCTCGCCGCGCGCTTCCCGTCGGCGGCAGCGGACGGCAGGATCGACCGGAGGGCGCTTGGCGCGATCGTGTTCTCCGACCCCGCCGCGCTTGCGGAGCTCAATGCGATCACCCACCGCTTTATTGCCGCGGAGGTACAGCACCGTCTGCGCGCCTGGGGGATGGCGGGCGGTACGCTCGCCGCGCTCGACGCGATCGAGCTGATCTCCTCCGGCCTCGGTGAGCGCTGCGAGCTTGTCGTGGGCGTGCTGGCCCCACGTTCCAAGCGCCTTGCGCGCATCATGCTGCGCGATGGTATCAGCGCCTCAGCCGCCGCCGCGCGCCTCGACGCCCAGAAGGGCGAGGAATATTTCAGAGAAAAATGTGATCACATCCTGTATAACGACGGGAGCGAGGATCAGTTTTCCAATACTTGCAGAAACTATTTTTCGGAGGTTGTAAAATCCCATGGATGAGCTGAGAAACAAGCTTTTTTACGAACAGAAGAACGGCTATGACCTGATCGACACCGACGAGCGGATCCGCTGCGAGGAATACTGCGGGGAATATATGCGCTATCTCAACAATTCCCGCACCGAGCGCGAGGCCGTGAAGAACGCGATCGCCGAGGCCGAGGAGAACGGCTTTGTTCCCTATGTCCCTGGCATGGCGCTCAAGCCGGGCATGAAGGTCTATCAGAACAACCGCGGCAAGGCGCTGCTCCTCGCCGTGATCGGCAAAAAGAGCCTCGCCGAGGGCGCGGTGATCGCCGGCGCTCACGTCGACTCGCCCCGCCTCGATCTCAAGCAGAACCCTGTTTATGAAAACGACGAGCTGTGCTATTTCCGCACGCACTATTACGGCGGCATCAAGAAGTACCAGTGGGTCACGATCCCGCTGGAGCTCCACGGCACGGTCGCGCTGCGCGACGGCAGCACCGTGGACGTCACGATCGGCCGCGAGAAGGACGATCCGAAATTCGTCATCACCGATCTGCTGCCCCATCTGGCGGCCGACCAGATGAAGAAGACCCTTTCCGAGGGCATCACCGGCGAGGGGCTGAACATCCTCATCGGCTCGGCGCCCTATGCCGACGAGGGCAAGGACCGCGTCAAGCTCGCCGTGCTGAGCATCCTCAACGACCTCTATGACATCACCGAGGAGGACTTCCTCTCTGCCGAGCTGGTTGCCGTGCCCGCCTTTGACGTGTGCGAGATCGGTCTCGACCGTTCGCTGATCGGCGGCTACGGCCACGACGACCGCGTCTGCGCCTATGCCGAGCTCAAGGCCATCTTTGATGTCGAAGAGCCCGAGCGTACCTGCGTCTGCATCCTCGCGGACAAGGAGGAAATCGGCTCCGAGGGCGTTTCCGGCATGCAGAGCGAGGCCTTCGACACCTTCATGGCCGACCTGTGTGAATCCGAGGGCGTGGCGCTTCGCCGCTGCTATGAAAAGAGCTTCTGCCTATCCGCCGACGTGACCGCCGCCCTTGACCCCCTCTATCCGGAGGTCTCGGAAAAGAGCAACGCCTCGCGCATCAACTACGGTCTCGGTGTGTGCAAGTTTACCGGCGCCCGCGGCAAATCCGGCAGCAGCGACGCCTCGGCCGAGGTCGTGGGACATCTGCGCCGTCTGCTTGCCGAAAACAAGGTCGTCTGGCAGATGGCCGAGCTCGGCAAGGTCGACCAGGGCGGCGGCGGCACGATCGCCAAATTCATGGCCAACCGCAACATCGACACGATCGACGCCGGTGTTCCGGTGCTCAGCATGCACGCCCCCTTTGAGGTCGTCGCCAAGTTCGATTGCTATATGACCTACAAGGGCGTCCTTGCCGCCTATTCCGAAAAGTGATGTCTTTTCGGCAATGCGGCTTGCTATTTCAAATTTTTGTGGTATAATAATTTTACCTATTAAAGAAACAGGAGGCGGTCGCCATGCGCTTGCTGGAATCCGGCGAGATGTATCTTGAGACCATTCACATCCTCTCTCTCAAGGGCGGCCATGTCCGCAGCCTTGATGTAGCCGAGTATATGGGCTTTTCCAAGCCAAGCGTCAGCCGGGCGGTTGGTCTGCTCAGAAACGGCGGCTATATCGTCGTCGATGAGGACGGCTATATCACGCTGACCGACGCGGGGCACGAGGTCGCGGACAAGATCTACGAGCGTCACACCGTCCTGACGGATTTCCTCTCCTCGCTCGGCGTCAATGCCGAAACGGCGGCCGAGGACGCCTGCAAGATCGAGCATGACATCAGCGACGAGTCCTTCCGTGCGATCAAGCAGCTGATGAAAAAGCTGTAAGCAAACCATGAAAAAATCCGGTCCGGGAACTCCCGGACCGGATTTTGAGACTGTCAAAAAACCTCCGAAAAAGCTCAGATAACAGAGCCGCGGGAGAGCTCGAGGGGTAGCGAAGCGGCGGCACGGGAGTGAATGACGCGCCGGGGGCGCGTCAGAGCCGTGCCGTGACCGAGCCGCAGCGCGAAAAGACCCGCCTCCATTCCTTTCGTTAAGGATATTTGTTTCCCAGTGCTTATGTAAAAAGCAAGCATGAAGCGAAATACAAAAATTGTAAAGCGTGCAGGAACTGCCCAAACCGCTGTACAGATGCGAGATACTATGTAGCATCACGGTTCATAAAGCTGTTGGAATTCAGTCGGGAATATGACGGTTCGCCGATGCCTTTGAAGAAACATCATGTGCTTGCTGATCCGAATACAGCTTCGCAGCGTAAATGCATCATTGAACATGTATTTGGATCCGTAAAACTGAATCTTGGTATTTCATATCTTCTGTTGCGAGGGATTCCAAAAGCAGAAGGTGAGCTTTCGCTTGCATTTTTGGCATACAACATAAAAAGAGCCATTCAAATACTGGGAGTAGAATGCCTTGTAAAGGCGATCCAGGCATAAAGGCAAAACCAGCGCTTGCTTTTATGTCTGTTTTTCTGCAGAAAGCAGAAAATTTGGGTTTGGGGAAGTCCACGGACTGGTGTTTTGACACAGTCTGGGGAAGGCACTCCCCAACAAGTTCTGACCGCGGCAAAAATTCGGCTATCTCGAATTTTGGGCCACGGGTCGATACTTGCTCTAAGTAAGAAACCGCTTCCTCCGCTCAACTTTTTTCGCGTTTTGCTTTTCAGACGCGATTCAATTTTTGCAAAATTGATAAAAACAAAGGCAGGCATCAAGCCAAAGATCACGTACAGTTCTCGCTGCTGCGTGATTCTTTTTTGGACTTGATACCTGCCCTTTGCTTCCACATTCACCCTGCATATCCACAAGATAACGGTGAGCGGTTGAAAGCGGAATCCCAGTTCCCTCAACGATCTCTCTCACGCTGGGGACTTTATCATGCTCGTAGTAAAATGCATGGATGAAATCTGCGATGATCGGTTTCTTCGATTCGTCTTTCCTTCGCATATGGTTTAATCTCCAAAGCGGAACAGACTGTTTCTACGATAAGAATACATCACTCGAAACAGCCTGTATCAATAACGAATTGAAAATAATATGTTCCTTTATATAGCGGATAATCGTAACAAGTATTTGGTCAAGACCAACGTAACGGAGGCAGAAAGGTTATGCTTGTAATATCTGAGTGAAAAAGAGTGAAATGTTTTTGTAGGAATAACGATGATAATAGGATCCGCTCACTCCACCGTCACGGACTTGGCCAGATTTTTCGGCTTGTCGATGTCGCAGCCCTTTTCTTTCGCGGCATAATACGCCAGCAGCTGCAGCGGTACGACGGCGAGAGCGGCGGAGAAGACGGTCTCGATCTGCGGGATGAAGATCACGTCGTCGGCCTGGGAGACGATTTTCCTGTTCCCGCGAAAGGCCAACGCCAGCACCTTCGCGCCCCTGGCCTTGACCTCCACGATGTTCGACAGCGTTTTGTCGCAGAGCGCCTCGTTGCAGCAGACGGCGATCACCGGCTGCCCCTCGTCTATGAGGGCGATGGTTCCGTGCTTGAGCTCCCCGGCGGCATAGGACTCCGCGTGCAGATAGGAGATTTCCTTCATCTTCAGCGCTCCTTCCAGCGCCACGGCATAATCCGTATTGCGGCCGATGAAAAAGAGGGATTGGCTGGCATAGCGTCCGGCAAGGGCGGGGATCTGATAGTTCATATCGATCGTCTCCTGGAGGAGCTTTGGCAGCATTTTCAGGGAGCGTACCAGAGAGGAATACTCGGTTTTCTGTAGACGCCCCAGCTTTTCCGCCGTATAGAGCGCAAACAGGTACAGCACGGCAAGCTGCGTGGTATAGCCCTTGGTCGTCGCTACGGCGATCTCGGGCCCGGCCCAGGTATAGAGCGTGTGATCGGCCAGCTTTGCGATCGTGCTGCCTACCACATTGACGATGCCGATGATCGTAGCGCCGCGCCTTCGGCACTCCTTGAGCGCCGCGATGGTGTCGGCTGTCTCACCGGATTGGGAGATCACCAGCACCAGCGTGTGCTCGTCCACCATCGGCTCGCCGTAGCGCAGCTCGCTGGCCAGCTCCACCTGAACCGGGATATGGCATAGCTTTTCAATCGCATAGCGACCTGAGCAGCCTGCGTAATAGGCCGATCCGCAGGCGGTGATGACGATCTTGTTGATCGAGCGCAGCTTCTCTGCGGAAAGCTCAAAATCGTCGAGCCGGATCTCGCCTTCATGCAGGCGCGGCGCCAAGGCCGCCTTGACGGCGGCGGGCTGCTCCATGATCTCCTTGAGCATGAAGTGCTCATAGCCGCCCTTCTCCGCCGCCTCCACGCTCCAGGTCACGCGGTTAATGGGCTTTTGGATCAGCTTCCCGGTGCAGTCGAAGACCTGGATGGATCGCGGCGTGAGCATGGCGATCTCACCGTCGTCGAGATAAATAACGTTTTTCGTATGCGCGACCAGAGCGGTCACATCGGAAGCAAAGAAATTCTCCCCCACGCCGATGCCGAGGATCAGCGGGCTTGCCTCCCGGACGGCGTAAAGCGTGTCCGGCGCGTCGGCGCAGAGGATCCCCAGGGCGTAGGAGCCCTCCAGTCTCGCCGCCGTCTTCATGACGGCGGTTTTGATATCGCCGTCGTAGTATTTCTCCAGTAAATGGACGATCGTCTCGGTGTCCGTTTCGCTCCGGAACACATAGCCGTCAGCGATCAGCTCCTCCCGCAGGGCCAGATAGTTCTCAATGATCCCGTTGTGCACGATGGCAAAGCGCCCGTCATTGGACAGATGGGGGTGGGCGTTGATGTCCGTAGGCGCGCCGTGGGTCGCCCAGCGGGTGTGACCGATGCCGATGCGGCCGTGGACGGACGCGCCGTTATCTGTCTTCTCACAGAGCCTGGCGATGCGCCCGCTCACTTTTTCGACCCGGATCCTGTCGTCGTCCATCACGGCGATACCCGCCGAGTCATAGCCCCGATACTCGAGCTGCTGCAGACCCTTCAGCAGGATGGGCGCAGCGCTCTGTTTGCCGGCAAATCCAACGATTCCACACATGACGTCTTCCTCCTTATACCTTGAACAGCAGCTCTCCGTAAGTCGGGAACGGCCAGTAGGATGCGGCTGTGAGCGTCTCCGCCTCGTCGCAGAGCGCGCGCAGCGCAGCCATTTTTCCGAGAAGCTCATCCCGGATGAAAAAGGCCTGGGCCGTGACGTCCTCCCCGGCGCAGCCGCCGATACTCTCTTCGAGTGCATCAATGGCCGCATCGATTTCATCAGAAAGAATAGAGAGCTTTTCCAGCAGCTTGGTTTCCGCCCGGCAGGGCAGCACGGCCACAGCCTTTTTCTTCTCGCAGATTTCAGCAGCCAGGTCGCCGGTATAGCGCAGTACAGCGGGCAGGATCTCTTTCCGGGCCATCTCCGCCATGGTCAGCGCCTCGATGCGCACCGTGCGCACATAGTTCTCCATGGTGATCTCATAACGGGAGAGGATCTCCGCCTCAGAGAAAATCCGATGCCGCTGCAGCATCTCCATGTTCTCCGGCACCAGCACCATCTGCAGCGCATCCGGCGTCGTGCGCAGATTCAGCAGGCCGCGCTCCTCCGTCGCCTCCCGGATCCAGCTCTCGTCATAGCCGTTCCCGTTGAACAGGATCCGCTTGTGGGCCGTGATGTTTTCCCGGATCAGCTCGTGCAGGCAGGTATCAAAGCCCTCCGCGCTGCCCTCCAGCGTATCCGCAAACTGGCGCAGCGCCTCCGCCACGGCGGCGTTGATCATGATGTTCGCGCAGGAGATCGAGTCATTGGAGCCGACCATGCGGAACTCGAATTTATTGCCGGTAAAGGCAAAAGGCGAAGTGCGGTTGCGGTCTGTTGTGTCCCGGTTGAAGCGGGGCAGCACGTCGGCGCCCAGACGGATCCTGCCGCTTTCTCCGTCCCGGCGTAGGGGCTGTCTGTCTCGATGGCGTCCAATACGGCGCTCAGCTCGTCACCGAGGAAGATGGAAATGACGGCCGGCGGCGCTTCGTTGGCGCCGAGACGGTGGTCATTGCCGGCCGAGGCCACGCTCAGACGCAGCAGCCCCTGATACTCGTCCACCGCCTTGATGACCGCCAGAAGAAAGAGCAGAAACTGCGCGTTTTCATAAGGCGTGTCGCCGGGGCTCAGGAGATTGACGCCGGTATCGGTGGCCATGGACCAGTTGTTATGCTTACCGCTGCCGTTGACACCCGCAAAGGGTTTTTCATGCAGCAGGCACGCGAGACCGTGCCGGCGGGCGACCTTCTTCATGATCTCCATGGTGAGCTGATTGTGATCCGCCGCGACGTTGGTCACGGTGAAGATCGGCGCGAGCTCATGCTGGCAGGGGGCCACCTCGTTGTGCTCTGTCTTGGCGTAGATGCCAAGCTTCCAAAGCTCCTCGTTCAGCTCCTCCATGAAGGCCTTGACCCGGGGCTTGATCGCACCGAAATAGTGGTCCTCCAGCTCCTGACCCTTGGGGGGCTTCGCACCGAAGAGGGTCCGCCCGGTGTAGATCAGGTCACGGCGCTTGAGGTACATCTCCCGGTCTACGAGAAAATACTCCTGCTCCGGGCCGACGTTTGTCATGACTCGCTGTACTTCATGATTTCCAAACAAACGCAGCACACGCAGCGCCTGACGGTTCAAAGCCTCCATCGAACGCAGCAGCGGCGTCTTTTTGTCCAGCGCCTCGCCGCCGTAGGAGCAGAACGCCGTCGGGATGCACAGCGTCTTTTCCTTGATAAAAGCATAGGAGGTCGGGTCCCAGGCGGTATAGCCTCTGGCCTCGAAGGTGGCCCGCAGGCCGCCGGAGGGGAAGCTGGAGGCGTCCGGCTCGCCCTGGATCAGCTCTTTGCCGGAAAACTTCATGATCACGTGGCTGTCCGGCGCGGGAGAGAGGAAGCTTTCATGCTTTTCCGCGGTGATGCCGGTCAGCGGCTGGAACCAATGGGTGAAATGGGTGGCTCCGTTCTCCACAGCCCAGGAGCACATGGCGTCCGCCACGGCGTTGGCCACGGAGAGATCCAGCTTCTTTCCTCTGCGGATGGTTTCCTTCAGACTGTGGTAGACGTCTGCGGACAGGCGCGCACGCATGACCTTGTCATCGAAAACCATGCTGCCGAACAGTTCCGGTACTGTACTCATGATGAATTCCTCCTTCTGACTTTGTGAGGCAAAAATGCACATGAGAGGCAGTCTTGCCTCTCATTACGCGGTCATTTTACACTTGTCTGCCACAAAAGACAAGCATTTTTATATCGCCTCCGTTCTTATCATTCGAAAACACTATGATAGCAAAAAGCCTTTTCCTATCATGCCGCAGGCCGCCGTCCGATCAGATCGGTATTTGAATTGCGGGTATGCCTCGTGCGTTTCATGGCCGAAAAACGGTAAGTTCAGGGTCAAAATACGGCATCGGCCGCAGCTTGAAGAGATTCTGCGCATGCAGGCTGTCGATCCTGGCCTTTATTCCTTCATCCGACAATTCTCCCGTGCGGATATAGCGATCCAGTTCCTCGTAGGTGAAGCCCAGGTTCTCTTCGTCCGTCTTCCCCGACAGGCCGTCGATCGGCGTTTTCTCGATGAGCTGCGCGGGAAGGCCAAGCGCACGTCCGACCGCCTTGACCTCCTGCACGGTCAGCCGGGAGCAGGGGCTGAAATCTCCCGCCCCGTCGCCATAGCGTGTCGCATAACCCACCCAGTCTTCCGAGAGATTGCAGGTGTTCGCCACTCGTCCGTTGTGACTTTGGGATACCGCATACAGCGCCGCCATGCGAATGCGGGCAGGAAGATTGATTCGGCTCTGTTCGGAGAGCGCAAACGGAATGGCCTCTTTCAGGCCGTTCACGGCTGCTTCGATATTCACTGTGACATACCGGATGCCCAGATGCCTCACCAGACTATGCGCAGCGTCGATATCCGGCTGTACGCCGTTCGGCATCAGGACCCCGATCACCCGTTCCCTGCCGAGCGCCTCCGCACAGAGCGCCGCTACCGTGGAGCTGTCTTTCCCCCCGGAAATTCCAACGACGGCATTGCATCCCGCTCCGTTTGTTTCAAAAAAAACGCGTATCCAATCCACACAGTTGTTTTTCACTTTCATCGCGTCAAACATGCTTTTTCCTCCTTGATCGATCCGGCCGCTTGTGTAAACGGTCTGCGCTGCACCTGCTCGTCGCGCAGCAGTTAAATCTCTGATATTTGTAGCGCGTCATAGCCGGATTCTCCCGTGCGGATGCGGACCACGTCCTCCACATCGTATACGAAGATCTTGCCGTCGCCGATCTCTCCGGTGTGTAGCGCCGCGTTGGCCGCGGCGACGACAAGCTCGGGATCCACCTTGGACACGACAATATCGACCTGCAGCTTCGGCGTGAGATGCATGCTCATCTCAATACCGCGGTACTGGCCGGTTTTGCCCTTCTGCGTGCCGCAGCCCAGCACATTGGTGACGGTCATGCCGGTAACGCCGATGCCTGCCATCGTATCCCGCAGGGTACCGAAACGCGCCTCATCGCAGAGGATACGCACCAGGGTGTAGCGTTTCCGGCCGACCGGCGTCTCATGCAAGCCGGAGGAAAGCGTCAGCGGGAAAGGCTGTAGTCCGGCAGTGTCGACCGGGCCGTCGGAATGCACGCCCAGCGTGGACTCAATGGGGATGAAGTCCGCGTAGGCGTTGGCGAGGCCGTGCTCCGTCACATCCAGGCCTTCGATTTCTTCCTCCGCGCCAGCCCGCAGACCGATCGTGCCTTTGATCAGTTTGAACACAAGGATCATGCACAAGACCGTATAGCTGCCGACGGTGAGGACGCCGAGACACTGCACGCCCAGCTGCCGCAGCCCGCCGCCATAAAAGAGGCCTTTGGCGCCGTAGCTCTCATTGCAGGCAAAAAGACCGACCGCGATCGTACCCCAGATCCCGTTGACGCAGTGGACCGCCACGGCACCGACGGGATCGTCCACGTGGAAACGCATGTCCAGGATCTCCACCGCCAGATCCACGAGGATCCCCGAGACGATTCCAATAATTGTTGCGCCGAGCGCATCCACGCTGGCGCAGCCTGCGGTGATGGCAACCAGGCCGGCCAGAGAGGCGTTAAGGCACATGGAGACGTCCGGCTTCCCGTTCTTCCTCCAGGTAAAGAGCATGCAGGTGACCGTTGCCACCGCCGGGGCGATCGTGGTTGTCCCGAAGATACGCGCCATCTCTTCCACGTCAGCTGCCGCCGCGCCGTTAAAGCCGTACCAGGCAAACCACAAAATGAAAACACCCAAAGCGCCCAAGGTTACGGAGTGCCCCGGGATCGCGTTTGAGGTGATGCTACCGTCCTGGCTTTTTGTATATTTGCCGATACGGGGACCGAGGATCGCCGCGCCGACCAGCGCGGACAGACCTCCTACCATGTGAATCACGCAGGATCCGGCAAAGTCGATGAAGCTCAGCCTGTTCAGCCAGCCGCCGCCCCAGACCCAGCCGGCCTCGATCGGATAGATGAGCAAACTGATAATCGCGGAATACAGGCAATAGGCGGAAAATTTCGTCCGCTCTGCCATGGCACCCGACACGATCGTGGCTGCCGTCGCACAAAACACCAGCTGAAAAACAAAGGATGACCAATCGAAGCCTTCAAAGTCCCGGAACATTCCCCATTCCGGCCTGCCGATCAAGCCAAGAGCGCCATGCTGACCCATCATCAGCCCGTAGCCGAGCAGGAAGAACATCACTGTCCCAATGCAGAAATCCATCAGGTTTTTCATAATAATGTTGCCTGCGTTCTTAGCCCGGGTGAAGCCGGTCTCTACCATGGCAAAGCCGCATTGCATGAAGAACACCAAAATCGCACCGATCAAAAACCATACTGTCATATCCGTCAAGACACCTCCAAAAAAGGCGGCAAAGACCTCTGCACCCAACGTGCGGCGTCTTTGCCGTCCAATATGTCGGTGATTATACTTGCCGAAAATACAGAAGTCAAGGCTTCCGATATACAGATTTCAGAGGAAAAGGAAGAGGGAAAGCCTATGATTTTGCGCTGATCGTGCGCCACAGAATTGATACGGAAATCATATGATAATGGCCATATTATATGTATTTTATTTTTCTTTTCTCCTGTGCTATGCTTCAATCGTCCCCGGGAAACAGACAACAATCCAAAATGAAAAGAGGCGAATCCCATGAAGAAGATTGAAAAGCTGGTGGAAGAATTATATGAAAGCTTCTCTCACCGCGAGGGCTGATCCGGTCCATGTTCAAATGGGAAGAAAACATCATCTTAAAAATGAAAAGGAGTGTCTGTCATGAAAAAAATGTCCGAACTGTTCAAGGAGTACTACAAGAGCTTTTCTCATCGGGAAGGCCGCTGAACTGTAAAACTCCCGAATTAAACATTTTTAATAGATTAAAGGGGATCCCTTCAAGCACTCAGAGGGATCCCCTGCATCAATGGCTGAGATGAAGACATGCCGCAAAGAAAAACTGCCGCAGCGAGCCGGGGACGGTGGAAGCCCGGTGCAAGCGTCTTTGACAGGTAACCCTTCGGAGCCGCGACCTGAACGAGAATTCTATTAGGGAAGCCGTAAGCGCTGCGTTAAAGAGCTGGGAGCTGATTGGCTCCGACGAGTGATCGCTTCGGCGGTAAGAAAGGTGGCACCACGGATACGCAGCTGTCCGTCCTTTTGGTAGGACAGGCTGCAATACTATCCGGAGGTGCTTTTTCATGTGTTGTATTATGGGTTTTTTGTCGGGTCTTTACTCCGCGGAGGCGATCCGCCCTTACTTTGACCGTACGAAATCACGCGGGCCGGACGATACCAGGCTCGAGCCGGTCGGGACGGGACTGCTCTGCTTTCACCGTCTCTCCATCATGGGGCTCGACGAGCGGGGCATGCAGCCCTTCTCCCGCGGGAAAAACAAGCTGGTGTGCAACGGCGAGCTTTACGGATGGCGGGCCAAAAGGCGCGAGCTCGAGGCGAAGGGCTATTCCTTTGCCGGCAATTCCGACTGTGAGCTGCTGCTGCCACTGTATGAGGAATACGGGCTTGGCATGTTTAATAAGCTGGACGCGGAATTTGCCCTGATCCTGTACGACGGGGAGAGCGGACGGCTGATCGCCGCACGGGATCCCATCGGGATCCGGCCGCTTTATTACGGCTATTTCTCCGACGGGAGCATCGCCTTTGCCAGTGAGGCGCAAAACCTGGAGGGACTTTGCACGCGTATCCTCCCTTTCCCGCCGGGACACTATTACGACGGCGAGCGTTTCATCCGCTATGCCGATCTGACGACGGTTTCCCGCTGTTCCTCCGACGATCTGGAGACCGTCTGCAAAAACATCCGGGAAAAGCTGATCGCCGGGGTGGAAAAGCGTCTGGACGCGGACGCACCGCTGGGCTTCCTGCTCTCCGGCGGGCTGGACTCCAGCCTGGTGTGTGCGATCTCGTCAAAGCTTTTGGGGCGGAAGATCAGGACCTTTGCCATCGGCATGGACCTCGACCCCATCGATCTGAAGTACGCCCGGATCGCGGCGGATTATATCGGCGCGGAGCACACGGCTTTTCATATGACAAAAGAGGATGTGCTCTCCGCACTGGAGGAAGTGATCCTGTTGCTCGGCACCTGGGACATCACGACGATCCGCGCAAGCCTCGGCATGTATCTCTGCTGCAAGGCCATTCATGAGACCACGGATGTACGTGTGCTGATGACCGGGGAGATCTCCGACGAGCTGTTCGGCTATAAGTATACGGACTTTGCCCCCTCCGCCGAGGCCTTTCAGCGGGAGAGCAAAAAGCGGATCGATGAGCTGCATATGTACGACGTGCTGCGGGCGGACCGCTGCATTTCCGTGAACTCTCTGGAGGCGCGCGTCCCCTTTGGGGATCTGGACTTTGTGCGCTATGTGATGCGGATCGATCCGGAGCTGAAGCTCAACCGCTACGGCATGGGAAAGTATCTGCTGCGCCACGCCTTTGAAAACGACCATATTCTCCCCGACGAGATCCTCTGGCGGCAAAAGGCGGCTTTTTCCGACGCAGTCGGTCATTCCATGGTGGACGAGCTGAAAGCCTATGCCGAGACCGTCTATACCGACGAAGCGTTCCGGGCCGGCTGCCGTCAGTACGCATATTGTCCTCCCTTTACCAAGGAGAGTCTGCTGTATCGGGAACTTTTCGAGAAATATTATCCCGGGCAATCTGAAATGATCGCCGGCTTTTGGATGCCAAACCCGGAATGGGAAGGCTGTAAGGTGGACGATCCCTCCGCCAGAGTGCTCTCCAACTATGGGAAAAGCGGCGATTAACCCTTGAAGGAAAAGGCTGTTTTGTGTATACTTTCATCATTCAAAAAAGAAAGAGGCGGATGAAATGGATCTGCGCGCGCTGCACTATTTCGTCATTGTGGCGGAGGAACTGAACATCACCCGGGCGGCCGAGCGGCTGAACATGAGCCAGCCACCGCTCTCCGCGCAGATCAAGGGCCTGGAGGAGGAGCTGGGCGTGCAGCTTTTCATCCGGGGCAAGCGACATCTGACGATCACGGACGCGGGCACGTATCTGTACCGCCGCGCGCGTCAGATCCTGGAGCTCTCGGATCAGACCCAGCAGGAGCTCATGTCCATGGAGGGGCTCTCCGGCGATCTGAACATCAGCCTGGTGGAAGGCCGCGCTCCGTTTCTGCTCTCCCGCTGGATCGCGGGCTTCCGCTCCGAGTTCCCGCGCGTGGCGATCCACCTCTGGAACGGCAGCGGTGACGAGGTCATGGAGCGGGTGCAGCGGGGCTTGGCGGATCTTGCGTTGGTGGCCACTCCCTATAATGCCGAACAGCTCGACGGCTTCTCCGTCGGGCGCGAGCCGTGGGTCGCCATGATGTCCAAGGATCATCCCCTCGCAGCGGAAGAGGGGCAGTTCCTGCCGCTGCGCAAGCTGGTCGGTCAGCCGCTGTATATCCCCAGCCGCCGCTCCCGTCTCGACTCCATCCGCGCCTGGTTTGAGGAATTGGGCGAAGAGCCGACCATCGCAGGCGACCTCTCCCACTATATCGACGCTGTCGCACTCGCCGAGCAGAACGCCGGGATCTGCATTTACCCGATGACCACCTATAACGTCAGCGATCTGATCGTAACGAAGATCATCACGGAAAGCGCCCGCCAGGTGGAATACGCTCTGGTCTGGAAGCGCAACGACCGGCAGAGCGAGCTCCAGCAGGAATTCATAAACTTTGTACAGGACTGCATGGAGGAGGAGCGCCGCGGCACCCAGCCCTATATCATGCCGGAGCGGGAATACTTCCCGCCGGAGGATACCAAGTATCTGTAAGGGGCTTTTCATACGCGCTTCGTATGCTGTTTCATACGGGATCCCTATTGCTGAAAAACTGCTTTCTTGACAGGCATTTTGTGTTCTGCTATCCTGTATGTGTCTTGAATAACAACAAAAAATTCTTCGATGTCAGGGGGCAAGTGCCCCTTTAAGGCATCGAAGAATTTTTTTGTGAGGTGTTAGCCATGACAAAATATGTGTTTGTGACCGGCGGCGTTGTATCCGGGCTGGGCAAAGGGATCACGGCGGCCTCCCTCGGAAGGCTTTTGAAGGCGCGCGGCTTAAAGGTGGCGGCGCAGAAGCTCGACCCTTATATCAACGTTGACCCCGGCACCATGAGCCCCTATCAGCACGGCGAGGTCTATGTGACCGAGGACGGCAGCGAGACGGATCTGGATCTGGGGCATTACGAGCGCTTTATCAATGAGGACTTAAACCGCTATTCCAACCTTACCACCGGCAAGGTCTACTGGAACGTGTTGAACAAGGAGCGGCGCGGCGAGTACCTCGGACAGACCGTGCAGATCATCCCTCACATCACACAGGAGATCAAGGACTTTATCTACCATGTGGGAGCGGAGACAAACGCCGACGTGGTCATCACCGAGATCGGCGGCACCACCGGCGACATTGAAAGTCAGCCTTTCCTGGAGGCGGCCCGGCAGGTCAGTCTCGAGCAGGGAAAGGAGAACACGCTCTTTATCCATGTGACGCTTGTCCCTTTTCTGCGCGGAAGCGACGAGCACAAGACCAAGCCCACGCAGCACTCCGTCAAGGAACTGCAGGGCATGGGCATCTCGCCGGATATCATCGTGCTGCGCTGCGACGAGCCGCTGGAGGAAGAGATCTTCCGCAAGATCGCCATGTTCTGCAACGTAAAGCCCGACTGTGTCATCGAAAACCGCACGCTGCCGACGCTCTATGAGGCGCCGCTGATGCTGGAGGACGAGGACTTTTCGCTGATCGTCTGCCGTGAGCTGGGCCTCTGGACGCGCCCGCCGCAGCTGGATGAATGGCGGGAGATGGTCGCGCGGATCAAATCGCTTCAGTACCGGGTAACGATCGGGCTTGTGGGGAAATATGTGCAGCTGCACGACGCCTATCTCTCCGTGGCCGAGGCGCTGCGGCACGCCGGGTATGCCTGCAATGCCCGGGTGGAGATCCGCTGGATCGACAGTGAGACCGTTACGGAAGGAACTGTGGCCGAAACGCTTGCCGGCTGCGATGGCATCATCGTCCCCGGCGGCTTCGGAGACCGGGGCGTGGAGGGCATGGTCGTGACGGCGCGCTACGCCCGGGAACACGACATCCCGTATCTCGGCATCTGTCTCGGCATGCAGGTGGCTGTGATCGAGTTTGCGCGGCATGTCTGCGGCCTCACAGACGCGACTTCGGGAGAATTTGACCCCTCCTCGCCGCACAAAGTCATTGACTTTTTGCCCGATCAGGATGAAACTGTCAGCAAGGGCGGCACACTGCGGCTCGGCGCTTATCCCTGCCGTATCGCGGCGGGCTCTGTCATGCGCCGCTGCTACGGCTCGGAGGAGATCCGCGAACGTCACCGCCACCGCTATGAGTTCAACAACGACTATCGCGAGCTTTTGCAGGACAAGGGGCTTTGTCTCTGCGGCCAGTCGCCGGACGGGTATATCGTGGAAGCGGTGGAGCTGAGTGAGAAGCGCTTTTTTGTCGGCGTGCAGTTCCACCCGGAATTCAAGAGCCGGCCCAATCACCCGCACCCCCTGTTTGTGGGGCTGATTTCCGCTTCTCTGGAGGAGTAATGCATGGAGAAAATCCTGATCCTTGATTTCGGCGGCCAGTATAACCAGCTGATCGCCCGGCGCGTGCGCGAGCAGCATGTGTACTGCGAGCTGCACCCGCACAACATGTCCCTGGACGAGATCCGCCGCTTTTCTCCCGTCGGTATCATCTTCACCGGCGGGCCGCACAGCGTGTATCTCGCCGATTCGCCCAGGCCAGACCCCGGCGTTTTTGAACTTGGCGTGCCGATCCTCGGCATCTGCTACGGCTGCCAGCTGCTGGCGCAGTCTCTCGGCGGGCTGGTCACCGCAGCGGAGGATGCTTCCGCCCGTGAGTACGGCAAGACCGAAACATTTTTCGATCCGACCTGCGCGCTGTTCCGGGATCTGCCCGAGCAGAGCGTTACCTGGATGAGCCACGGGGACTACATGACCAGGGTACCGGAGGGCTTCCGTCTTGCCGCACATTCCGCGGCCTGTCCCACCGCCGCGATCTGTGATGAGGAGCGGGGTTTCTATGGCGTGCAGTTTCATCCGGAGGTCGATCACACGGCCTTCGGGCGGGAGATGCTGCGCAATTTCCTGTACCGCGTCTGCGGGACGCACGGCGACTGGACCATGGCGGATTTCAAGCGCCGCAGCGTAGACGAGCTTCGCAGACGCGTCGGCAAGGGCCGCGTGCTGCTGGCGCTCTCCGGCGGCGTGGATTCCTCGGTGCTGGCCGCGCTTCTGAGTGAGGCCATCGGCAGCCAGCTTACCTGCGTCTTTGTCGACCACGGCCTGCTCCGCAAAAACGAAGGCGACGAGGTGGAGACCGTTTTTGCCCCGCACGCTTTGAACTTCCGCCGCGTCGATGCTTCCGATCGCTTTCTGGCGCGCCTGCGCGGCGTGCGGGAGCCGGAAGAAAAGCGCCACATCATCGGGGAGGAATTCATCCGCGTCTTCGAGGCGGAAGCAAAATCGATCGGCGCGGTGGACTATCTGGCCCAGGGGACGATCTACCCCGACGTGATCGAATCCGGCCTCGGCGAATCCGCCGTCATCAAGAGCCACCACAATGTGGGCGGGCTTCCGGACTATGTGGATTTCAAGGAGATCCTCGAGCCGCTGCGTCTGCTCTTCAAGGACGAGGTGCGCCAGCTGGGGCGGGAGCTGGGGCTCCCGGAGAGCCTGGTCTCGCGCCAGCCCTTCCCCGGGCCAGGCCTTGCCATCCGCGTGATCGGTGAGGTGACGGCGGAAAAGCTCGCTCTGCTGCGCGAGGCCGACGCTATCTTCCGGGAGGAGATGGCAAAGGCCGGACTGGATCAGACAGCCGACCAGTATTTCGCGGTACTGACGAATCTGCGTTCCGTCGGCGTTATGGGCGACGGGCGCAGTTACGATCATGCCGTGGCATTGCGCAGCGTGCAGACCTCGGATTTTATGACCGCCGACTTTACGCGCCTGCCCTGGGAACTGCTCGACCGAGTGTCCGTGCGGATCGTCAACGAGGTAAAGGGCGTCAACCGTGTGCTCTATGACATCACCTCGAAGCCGCCGGCCACGGTGGAATACGAATGACCAGACACATGATGATGAAGGAAACAGTGAGGGCAGGAGTTGCGGCTCCTGCCCTCATACATTTTGTAAATACAAGAAATATTATGATATTGTCCCGCGGGCTGAGTTCACCGGTGACCTCTTGGAAGCGAAAAATCGTCGTGATGATTATCTTCCAAATATCCTGCCGAAGCATGGTCGTACTCTCTTTCCGAGAGATATTTCAGGAAAGAGAAACTCGCTGTCGTATAGTCTTTGCGACGATGATGAGATCGTGATCCCAAATGTTGCGAATGACAAATACCTGCGCGGTTCGGTCTGCTCTCTTCAAAGTGAAAGATCCGGCTTGTTGTCCCGCTGATAGGAGCACCAGTTGCCGTTTTCGGTCAGCTCCTCCCGGGCCAGCACGGTCAGAACGGTATCCGTCTGTCCGCACTTTTCGATCTCCGAGGACATTTTTTCGTAAAAGCGCTCCATCTTCCGGTGGTCGGAAAGCGTGCGCGGCAGGGACAGGCGTCCGTAGAAATTGGCCACAAAGAGCGTCACGGCGGAGATCGTCCCCACCAGGATCTTCAAGACCGTGCGCCAAAGCTCCACATCCCCTACCGCGACAGTGGGCCGGAACACCAGTCCGCCGCAAAGGAGCTCATAGCCCACGCCCAGCAGATATAACCCAACGCTCAGAAGCAACGCAAAACGCACGGTGCGGTCACTGGCAGAGAGCTTTTCTTCCGCGCTCTTTGCCGCTTTTTGGTGGTACTCCCGCTGGGCATCCACCCAGCAGGAACGAATATCGTGCGCCTCTCTCGGTGTGTTTCCGATCGTCAGCGCACAGAGAGCGTCCAGGATCCACGCAGTCTCCTCCTGCTGCGTCCAGGACAGCAGCCCGGAGGCCTGGATGCCGCTGCCCGCATAGCCCAGATAGGTCTGCACCCGTAAGCCTTCGGCCAGCGCGCGGTATTCGATATAGCGGCGGTGACAGTCCGAACGAACGGCATAGCGCTGACAGCCCCAGGCGGCAAGCAGCATCGCTCCGCAGACAAGAATCATCCAAATCGCCTGCGCCTCGTCGTACAGTAAAAACGCAAAGGTAACCAGGGCGCTGGCCACAGCGAGCAAGGCAAGCACGCGCCGATAACGCCCGGCATATTGTCGGCTGAGTTTTCCCGCGATGCGACTGATCGTCTCCATCTTCTTCAGGGCGGGGTCGCCGTCATGCCCGGCAGGGAGCCGGGAGTTCCCCGTTGATGAAACCTTCGAGGCGTTTTGATTGAAGTCGTCCGTTTTGCGGAGTATGTCCCAAACGGCATCCTGATTTCCCAGAACGGCCACTGCACCGGCCGTCTTTTCCGTGCTTTCCACCCGCGGCGTGTAAAGGTGGATCACGGCCTCGTTGCTGCCCAAGCGCGGGGACAGGCCGGACGCGGGATCATAACTACCGTTCAGGGCAAAGTCCACCGTCTCCGCCGTGCCGCAGCCGTGCTTCCCCGGCTCTCCGTCCCAGAGGGCCAGCAGCACATGGCAGTGGGACGCCACATAGATCCCGGCCTGCCGAAACGCATACGCCCGGCTGACGCCATCTGGGGGAAGGGGTTCTGTGCTCGGCGAGACGAACACCTGCCCGGCGCGCTCACAGTGGTGGGCAAAGCGCTCGAGCGCCTCCGGGCTGAAATCCTGCTCGTAATCCGTCCGCTCCCGGGGAAGTACCGCGATCAGGGGAATACCCAACTCCTCCGCCGCGTCGGCGCACAGGAGATCGGCGCCCTCCGCGAGAGAGCTCAGCATCACGAGCGGCGAGTGAGAACAAAGCCCGCGAAGCTTTTCCAGCTCCGCCTTTACCGCCGCCGTAAGCGCCGGACGGTCTTTCTCCCGGATCGCCCGGTGTCCGGTGACCCCGATGATGATCGGGATCGTCTTCTCTGTGTTCATCAGTTTTGGATCTCCAGCCAGTCACAGCTCTGCCCGTCGAGGCTGGCGATGGCCTCCCGCATGTCCCCGTTGATTTCGACTCTTTCCAGGTTTTCCAGCGCCAGCAGCGGCGTCAGATCGGTAATATCCTCCGCCCAGCCCAGGAACAGCTGCCGCAGCTCCGGATGATCCGAGACGAAGGCAGCCAGGTCCTCATTGCTTTGCAGGTCTCCTGCGGCGCCGAAATAATGTATCTCGCTGTCCGACAGCGCATCGATCCAAACGGCGGGATCGGCGTCGGTGAAGGCCAGACCCCCAAAGCGCCGGATATGGGCAATGGCGGCGAAATCCTCCTCGCCCAGTTTCAGCTCGTTGCAGTCCAGGTCAAAGCCGATGTCTTCCTCCGCAGCGGAGAAGTCGCACTCCGCCAGAGGCGTCAGATCCTCCACCTTTGTGTTGGAGACGTTCAGATACCGCAGCTCCGGCAGATTCTGTACGCCCTGGATGGAATCCACCGGCGTGCACTTGAGTTCCACCCAGCGCAGCTCCGGCAGGGCGAAGAGAGCGGAGGCGTCAGTCAGCTCTGCACACCCCTTGGCGGAAAATTCCTCCAGGAAGGAGAACACCTGAATACCGTCCAGACTTTGGATAGGCTGGCCGACAAGATACAGTTCCCGCAGGCCGGTGAGGGCGCTGAGGCTGCTCAGATCCGTGATCACACCCGGGGAGAGAGGCGTCACCGCGTCCGTCTCGCGGTCGTGGAGCTGCAGCGCCGGATTCCCGTTCCGATCCCTGTGCTCCCAGTCTTCCCAGATGTCATAGCGGTCGAAATCGAACAGCGTATCGCCTGCAATACACAGGCACTCCACCCGCTGCAGCAGGGAGGAAGGAAGGGTGTCCAGCTCGTCCAGGCTCAAAAGCTCTACCCGACCGTCAAAGGGCTGCCAGTCCCCGTCGGGGTAGGCCACCTCATAGTCGCCCACGATCCCGGCTTCCACCAGCTCCTCCGCCTGATCCGCCACCTGGGGCGGGATCTGCAGATGCTTGATCTGCAGGCGGCGCAGCGGGGTGAGGTCACTGATGGCGTCCAGACCCACCAGCGCTATGCTGTTATAGCTGTGACCGTCCGACAGAGCGGAGAGAATGCTCAGATCGCTCAGATCCTCGATGCTCTCCAGCCGCAGGGAGCCGAAGCCGATGCCGTCGAATACCGGCAGCGAGTAGACGCCCTGCAGCTCCAGACCCGACAGACTGGCGTTTTCGATGGCGCTCCAGTCCCGCAGACGCGGGCAGCCCGCGACCGCAAGGGTCAAAGAGCCGGGCTGTGTATAAGCGGGCAGGCTCTGTATGCCGTCCAGGCTCGTGAGGTACTGGCAGTCATACAGCATCAGTTTCTTGATGCCCCAATCCGGCAGGGTGCTCAAGTCGGTCAGATCGCCGTACCAGATCTCCAGGCTCTCTGTGACCTTGGGCAGCAGGCCCAGGTCGATCCCGCCGCAGTCGTGCAGGTGCAGGTTCTTCACCTCAGCGCCCTCCAGATAGGGCAGCACGGCCGAGAGATCGCCGAAGCGGCTGCCGTCTACCCGGCGCGGATTCAGATGCAGCCAGTCATAGTGCTTGACAGTGGCAAGCCCCGAATAGTCCCGGATATCCCCGGCAAAGCCCAGACACAAGCTGCCGTTATCCGGCTTGCCCTCCAGGAAGTTCAGATCGTTCAGATTGCAGCCGTAAAGCCCGATATCCCACAGTCTGGGAAGATCGGCGAGGAAGGAGGCGTCCCGCAGGGCGTCGGGGTTGTAGTCACACTGGAGATGGATCTGTTCCAGTGAAGAACACCCCGCGATGGGCGTATAGTCCGTGACGCGCTCGCAGTACTGGATGTCCAGATTCTTGAGATTTTTCATCCCGTTCAGCGCAGAGATATCCCGCAGCTCATGCAGATTGTAAATGTATAGAGCTTCCAGCTTTGACGCGTCGGCGAGGAAGGACAGATCGGCGAGCGGGAGATCAGCATCCAGCCGGCATTCGCGCAGCTTTGTACAGGCAGAGAGGGCGGAAAGGTCAAGCCCGCCGCGCAGATCCTGCCCGTTGCAGATCTCCAGATGTTCCAGCGCGGGCGGGGCGAATGTCGAGAGGTCGGCCTCTTCAATCTGATAGAAATCGAGAAATACAGTCCTCAGTCTCTCGCAGGAGCTGAGCGGCGCAAAGTCTGTCACCTGCGTGGAGTGCATGTCGAAGTCGTGCATATGCGCCCCGGCCAGCCAGTCCAGACTGTCAATTTCGCAATCAGAGAGGGACACGCCCTCCAGAATAGCGGCTTCGCTCAAATCCGGAAGCGAGTCAGCACCCGCCTCCACATTCACCAGTTCCAGAAACCGCAGCTTCGGCATCAGCTCCAGAAAGCGCAGATCGTCGTAGCGGGTCATGGTATAGGCGTGCCCGTCCTCCTTGCTGATCCACCGGGGAACGTCGTCATCAAAGGTGCGATAGGCCACGTCGTCATAGACGTTGAGCCAGTGTTCTCCGGCCTCGCGGAAATCTGCGTCGGTGTAATAGCCGAAATAGTCGCCCACGATGACCACGTCCTCGATGGCGGCCAGGTCTTCTTCCGTGAGACCCATGGGGATATAAATCTCGTTGGCCGTCTCCGCCATGACAGGTACGGCCTCCCCTTTCTGCGCGCCGCGCCAGATCAACAGGCCGACAGCGGCCAGCAGCACGAGCCCGGCAGCGCCGAGGATCAGCGGCAGCTTCGACTTCCGCTTCGGCAGCGCGTCAGCGATGCGCTCGGCGGTATGTGCCGCGTCCCGCCCTGCGGCGGGGATGATGTTGCGGGCGTAGAGCGCATTTTTGATCGCGTCCGGGATCGGTACGCCGTCGAGCTGCAGCGGCAGCACGTTTTCCGCCCCCGCGGCGAGCAGGTCAAGCAGCGCATCGGTCTTGTCGTTGTCTGCATAGAAAGCCTCGGACAGCACCGCCAGCACAAGGTCGTTTTTCTCCGGTACTTCCCCGGACACCCGCAGTCCCTTGGCCTGCAAAGCGTCCAGCACCGGCTGCAGCGCCGCGCGGTCGCCATCGCTGCACAGCAGATGGATCACTTTTTTACTCATATCGCATCCTCCTTCAAAGAATCAGGATTCACGGATCAAAACCACCGCGAAAGCGGCCTGCTCGGTCCATGTCAGCGGCAGCATTTCCCGGCTGACCGTCACGGTTTTCAGGCTCGGCAGCTCTTCCAGCGGCCTCAGGTCGCGCACGCCGGTGTGCTCCAGATGCAGCGTCTCCAGGCTTGGCAGTTCTGTCAGCGCGGAGAGATCGTCCACGCTGCTGCCCGCGAGGCTCAGCTCCCGCAACAGCAGGTGCCCGCTCAATCCGGACAGGTCGTCCATCGGCTGGAAGATCAGGGCGAGTTTTTCCAGCTTTACCATGGATTCGATCAGACGCAGATCGGACACATTCCCCTGGATCACCGGGGCTCCGTTGACGCGGCAGGTCCCGTCCGCGTCGAAGGAGACGGCGGCCTTGCCGTCCACCGTCAGATTCCCGCAGAAATACAGCTCCGGGATCCCGGCGATCTGCCAGCGGTAGATCGCGTCCGCGGGAATATCCAGCGCCCGGCGGATGGCACGCTCCTGCTGCTTATCGGGGAAGCTGACGGCGAAGAAGCGCTCCGCCTCTCCCAGCTCCACAATGGGCACCGGTGTCGGCGCCTCATGGGAAGCGGGCGTCTCTGTTGGGATTTCTGCTGCCATGACCGGGTTCCATATTCCCGTGGTCAGCGCGCCGAGCACGCCCGCCGCCGCCAGGAAAAAGAGCAGCGAGGCGATCAGTCCCAGCGCCCGCCAGGGGATGCGCTCCGTAAAGCGCCGGTGCAGGCGGCGGGGCAGAAAGCCGGAGCGCAGGATCGCGCCCGCACGCTCCGCCGGTTCCTCAAGCAAGGGAATCTCCGGACATTCGGCCAGAAGCTCCGACCACTTTTCGTCCGGTGATATGTCCTCCAGCCGGACAAGCAGGATCGGTTTTCCCTGCCGCGCCGCGGCCTTCATTTCGCTGTAACAGTTGTGGGATGCCAAAGCCCGCGCGGAGAGGAAGAAGATCACCCGCTCACAGCTTTGCATATGCCGGGCAATGTTGGCCGGCCAGTCGCTGCCTGCAGGGATCCCCTCGTCGTACCAGAGCCGCCAGTCCTTTTCGTGCAGGATGCGGATGGTGTCGAGGACGGTATCGGACTGGCGGTGCGCATAGCTGATAAAGACAAAGGGGCGGCTGCCCTCGTAGGGCTTGAAGAAGCCGCTCATGAGCCGTCACCTCCGCTCAATTCGATGACCCAGTCTCCTTCCGGCAGCGCGCCGCCGTCCAACAGGGAGAGCTGCGGCAGCTCGATGCGCTGTAAGTGCGGCAGCAGCTCAAGTTCCTCCCAGCTCTCCGGCAGTTCCCGGAAGCGCAGGAAGCTGACCTCATTTGCCCGCTCCTCCGTGATCGCGCCGCCGCCCACAGCCTGACGCACCGCGGAGCGGATCGCCGGGTCGCGGATTTCCAGCTCATCCCGCGCCGCGGGGGAGAACCAGCCGAACACCCGAAAGCCCGCAAAGGACACCACGGCCAGCAGCAGGGCCAACGCACAGAAGGTCAGCGTGAGCTTTTTGATGGTTTTGCTGTCGTCTCCGATCGGGATCGGCTCACCGAGCATGTCCTGGGAAAAGCCCTCGGCGTGTAAAACGGCGCCCTCCCATTCCTCGCTTGACAGCCGATATAAGGGAACATGCGGGATCGTCTCCCGCAGATTCATGTCGAGGCGGCGGTCCTTTTCGTCCGGATCCAGGCAGAGGATCGGACGGTTATATTTTTGATTGACAAGAACGGCGCTTTTGCTGTCCCGGTCCGCGCAGAGTGCGTCCGTCAGATAGACCACGGTCAGCCCCGCCTTTTCACAGCGCTCCTGTCGGTACAGCAGCTCCTCCGCGCTGCCCGCCGGGCCAACGCAGTACCACACCCGGCAGCCCCGCGCCAGCAGCGGCCGCAGGAGCTTCCAGACACGCCCGCTGTCCTCCTCGGCAAAGGCCAGGTACAAATAGGGCTGATCGCCCTCATAGGGCGGGATCTGTTTCATCCATTTCGGGGTCATACTTATTTACCTCTTCGACCAGACGAAAACGCCGTCGCTGTCCCGCAACAAAAACGTGGCGGCGCAGGACCAGTCATCTTCGTCCCGCTCATCTCCGTCCAGCCGGTACATCTCGGTGAAAATCAGTTTGTTATCCCGATGCATGATGCGGATCAGCTGCACCGTGGCGCTTACCGTCTCCTCATGGCGGCAGAAAGCCGTAAAAGCACCGTCCGGAAAGCACTTGGACAGAACAAGGCACAGCTGACTGAAAAAGTCAGCCGGCGAGCGTTCATTCACAGGCGACTGGATATCGGCGCAGCGCGTAAGAGCGAGCTGCGCGCCCTCCCGCCGCAGCCATTTGAGCGCACAGTGCGGGCGCTCGGCGAGCACGTCAAGCTTTGCGGCTTCCTCACAGAAGCGGAAATAGCGCTTGCTCAGCGAGGGGATTTGCTGCGCTTCTGCCGCCCAGGGCAGCGTCGGCGGGGCATAGAGCAGCTTGATCATGCCCTCCGTGACGGTTAGAGCACGCTTTGCTTGCTCTTCGTTTTCAAAGAGAACGCTGACAGATGCAAGGTTTGCCATTGTGTTTTCCCGCCTTTGCTTACAGCTTATAGATGCGCAGCCCGTCAAACTTTTTCAGCAGCTTGAGCATGCTGTTGAAGGGCTTCCAGTCCTTGTCCTGATCTTCCTCCGGCAGGGAGAAGAAATGCGCGCGGACCTCTTCGTCCGTCACATCTCCGTCCATGGCCAGCTTGTGGCAGCGCAGCTGCTCCCGCAGCGCTCTCCGCGCATTCCGGTTATCCTCCGGGAGCGGCAGGGTCTCATAGGCTGTGCCACAACGCCAGCCCATGCCTTGATGCTCCCGCACCCAGCGCTCATGCTCCAGGGGCGCGATCTGCAGCGCCTGCTCGGGCGTAAAGGCCGTCACCATCTCATAATCCACCGGTCTGTCCGTATAGAAGCAGCCCAGGGCATTGAGATAGCGGCTGAAGCTTTTTGCACGGTTGATGCCGGAGAGCTGGTATTCCAGCGACTGCGAGGTGAATTTTTCTTCCAATTCCTCCGCAGTGGTCTCCTGCGGCATGTTCCGTCCGTGGAGCGCCACGGCAAAATCGTATAAGTGCAGGAAGTTGCTGCCGGACAGATAGGTGTGCTTGCTCCGGCGATCCACCTGCCGGACGTCCGGACGGATATGCAGAGGACAGGTCTCGGTGTCCACGATCTTTTCAATATCCGCCGTAAAGCGCTGCTCCTTCTCCGCCATGTCGCTGTAGGCTTTCAGACGCGGAGGCTTGCCCTGCTCGCCGCCCGCTTCCCAGGCGGCGTATTTCAGCTTGAAGGCGTCGATTTTTTCCTGTTCTTCCCGGTCGTAGTAATAGACGGCGCGGATCGCGCTGTCGGAGAAATCAAAATCGACGGCCATGGGGTGCAGCTCCGTGCGGGAATTGCGCCCGTAGGCGGTGCGGTCCCAGCACTGCAGCTCGTCACAGAGCATCAGCAGCCAGGCCAGGGGGTGAAGCTCCGCCTTCAGCGGCGCTTTCCGTTTTTCATTGTCCTTATAAAAAGCGATGGAGAACTTATAGAGGCTGTTATGCAGCATAATGGCCGACAGCGCGTCCACATGCATGGGAGAGAGATTCTCCGCGCCGAGCTCCTCCGCCAGCTCCCGGTACAGGCGGGAGGCGCTGAAAAAGGCGTGATCCATGAAGTAGCCGAAGCGGTTGGGCTGCGTCGGCTTCCGGTCCAGCACGGCCAGCAGGTAGTCCTCGGAGAAGTCATAGGCTGCGCCGAGCTTTTGCGCAAGATCATGCGCCAGCAGCGCGCTGGTCGTCTCGAAGCGTTTTCCGTAAAGCGTTTCGAAATGAACCTTCGCCGCCTCGTCCAGGGCGGTCAGCGCCTCCACATCATGATAGGCCAGGTATAAACTGCCCTTGCCGCGCTCCTGATGATCCACTTCAAAGTAGCTGAGCACCTGCTCGAAAGGCAGCTCAAAGGGATAGCCGATGTCGTGAAAGAGCGCCGTCAGTCCCCAATACTCCAAAAACAGATTGGCTCTTTCGTTCTCTTTCCGCTCCTCCAACCGATAGAAGCGCCAAAAGCTGTTCCGGTACGCTTCATTGGTTTCGTAGATGGCCAGGCCGAGGGCAAACACATAGACCGAATGGGAATAGTGATCCCGGTGCTTCATCAGCAGCGAGCTGCCGTTTGCCTCGTATTCGCTCAGCAGCTCCACCATGCGCTTGGAGTTTCCGTAGCGCCCCAGGAACATGTCCAGATAGCAGTAATAGACCGTATAGGCGTCCTCGGCCACGCCGGAGTCGATAAAGGCCTCCAGCGCTTTTTCGAGACAAAGCCGGTTGACGTCCATTTCCATGTTAAAGGGGATCTGGTTTGCAGAAAGGCTCTTGCCGAGGAAAACGCCGGTCTGCCGCTCCTCCGTCTCTCTCGCAGGGTCAAACAGCAGTTGCTCACAGCGTTCATGGAGAAAGCGCAGCGCCGCGGACTTCAGATCCTGCTGACAGAAACGGTTCTGATAGAGAGGCGGTTGCTGCGGCCCCACATCCGAGCCAAAGCGCGCTTCATTCCGTTTTCTCATATTTTCGATTGCGGTATAGGCCATGGTACCGTCCCTCCTGTTTCTTTCGGAAGCAAATCTGCTTACAATAAACCAGTAAAAAGTATAGCAAAAGAAAAGCGCCAATTGGTGTGCAGGCTGCACACATTGGCGCTTTTCTCGGAACTTTTTCGCGGTATTCACTTATTCATACACGAAGCTAAAAGGAACCGGGCCGAGAGCCTCGGCGGCGGGGCGCAGTTCCTCGCTGATATAAACCTCCTCAAGCTGGGGCAGCTCCAGCAAAACGCTGAGATCGGTGACCGGGAGCCCTGCCAGCTTCAGCACCTTCAGCCCTTTGTGCAGAGCCAACGGGGAGAGATCCGAGACGGCGGTATGGTCGATCTCCAGCCGTTCCAGCCGTGTCACATGATCCAGGCAATGCAGATCGTCCAGACCGCTCCAAGCGAGGCGCAGATCGAGGATGCTTTTTCCGTCCAGATACCGATAGCTTCCGGTGGGGTTCGAGATGTCCAGAGAGTTGAAGTTGCCCAGCTGCGCGATCACGGATGGCTCGTAGCTGCGCACGTCGCACAGATCCATAAAAGCCAGATTCGGGCAGGCGGCCAGCGGGGAAATATCCCGCACCGGATTGTCGTTGATCCCCACGTAGGTCAGGTGATCCATCCCGGCCAGAACAGAAATATCCGTGAGATAGTTGTGCTTGAGCTCCACTTTGTCGAGCTTGGGAAGCTCTGCCAGGGCTGAGATATCTGTCAGCTCCTGCGCGACGATACAAACCCGCTCCAAATTGGGCATTGCCGCGAGGTCATTTAGATCTGTGATCGCCCCGCGTGTCGGCTTCCCCTCCGCATACCACCGATTGATGGCGGGGTAGAAGCTGTCTGCATCCGGGTAGGCAGCATCCGCCACGATGTAAAGAGCTGTGACCTGCTCAAGCATATCCTTTGTGATCGGTGCCGTGTCCGAAAGCCCCAGATTTGCCCTCACCGCCTGCTCGATCAGCGGCTGGGAAAACAAGACTGCCCGCTGATTGGCCCGGGCAGAAAAGAAGACCCCGCAGGAGAGCAGCGCCAGCAAAAGGCATACGGCAACAGTAATCAGGCGTTTGCGCTTCTTCCGTGCCTCCGGCTTCGCGGCAAGCAGTGCGCGCCTGACTTGCTCTACGTTGTCAAAACGTTTGTCGGGATCAAAGAACACACAGCGGGCGATGACCTTTTCCAAGGCGGAGCGGCTGTTTTGCGTGACCTTCGTCGCACGGTGCAGCAGCCAGTACAGCAGGATGCCGAGAGAGTAGATATCCGAACGGGCGTCCGTCTGGGAAAACCCATACTGCTCCGGCGGGGAGAAGCCCTGGGTACCGAATGCGACGGTGTCGGCATCCTTTTCCGTGCGGACCCGCGAGATGCCGAAGTCGATCAGCACGGCCGCCCCGTCCGGGCGCAGGACAACATTCTGGGGCTTGATGTCCCGATGGATCACCGGCGGCGTCATGCCGTGCAGCGCGTGGAGCTGATCGCATAGCTGCAGGCCGATGCGGATGATCTCTTCCTCTGTGAAAGTCTGTTCTTTGGCCAGCTGCG
Source organism: Clostridiales bacterium UBA6981 (assembly GCA_002450075.1). Taxonomy (GTDB): domain Bacteria; phylum Bacillota; class Clostridia; order Oscillospirales; family Oscillospiraceae; genus Limivicinus. The sequence goes on along the minus strand of DJYJ01000015.1, from coordinate 39,422 downwards.
ACAGCGTCTCACCGGGCACATATTCCCGCAGTACGCAGCGCATCTGCTCATTGCGGTATTCCTCCAGAAAACGCGGCATCGGCGCAGCGTCGATCGTCCGCAGGGCTTCCGGCTCGCTGCGGTCAAACAGAGGGCTTTCCCGGAGATAACACTTGACCACACAGAGCTCGCCGCTCTCGCGGTCGGCGGCCAGAAGGGTCCGCATGTCCTCTTTGTCGGAGAAGCACTCCAAAAGCTCATAGCGCCGCGTCAGTTCCCCGGGGTATTCTGACTCGTCCGGGAGATTCGGGATCATGGCGCAGGTTTCAGTCGATTCCATTTTTCAGCCCTCCCAGCAGGGTCAGCCCGTATTTCGTCAGGTTCTCCTGAACGGTAAGGATGGGGAGCTTTTTCCCGATCCCGTACAGGATCACGGCGTCCCGCTTCAGCCGGGGATAGAGCGGGCTTTTTCCCGCCGCACGCAGCAGACGCTGGGTCTCGTCCACGCTCAAGCCGAGGCCGAGCGCAAGCTGGAGCACCTTATCGCGTGAGGGCCGGCGCGTTCCGTTAAACAGCTGGTGGCCATAGGTCCGCTCGATCTGGGAGCGTTCGATCACCTGCGCCGGGAGCATATTCCGCTTTTCGCAGGCCTGCTTCAGAAGCGAATAAAAGTCCGGGGAGTGAAGATCGCTTTCGTTTCCTTCCAGGTAGGTGTCAAGATCTGCTGCCTTGAACAGGCGTTTCATCAGGGTGTTTGTATTAACTATGCTTGCCATGTCCTCGCCTCCGAGCAAGAAGGATGCGTCAGTGTAAAAGGACGCGCTTTTCGTACAGCAGGCTCCTTGTTTTTGCAAGGAGAAAAACAGTTCACAGATACAAAGTGTTCACCGGATCAGCTTTTCCAATGCCGCAATTGTCGAGCTTCTGTCTGCGGCATGGTTTTCTGTCAGCAGGGAAAGGTACCCCGATACAGACTGGCTCAGAGAGGGATTGGAAAAGACAAACGCGCCATAGGGCCTTTTGCTGCGCAGAACGGCCACAGCATCCCCCGGCATAGCGATCTGAATCTCCCGGAACGGTGACTCAGCCAGCAGCGTCAAATGAAAATTCTTCTCGTTTCTGACAAGCTCGGTGATGGCCGCCAGGTGCTCGGCATATTCCTCCTGCGTAAATTCCATCACGAGATCCAGCAGATCAAATCCGAAATTGACGAACCGCGGCTGTCCCAAGGTGTCCTCCGGCAAGCAGAGGATCATGTTTACCGCATCCTGCTGAAGCAAAGCCTGAAACAGCTCTCGCTCCCGGCGGTAGAGAGAAAGCACGAAGCTCCTGCGCGCCGGCTCAAGCTCCGCGCGGCTTAGGATCCGCTCCAACAGCTTCTCCGGCATAGTAAACACAGGAAGGTCGGACAGCAGAAACGCTCTCGCCCCTTGCCCGGCAGAGCGGAACGACAGGTATTCCTCCCGTGACGCTTCCCGGTAGACCTTGAGAAACGGCGATGCGGCGGACAGCATGGCGGTATACTCCCGTTCGATCAGGCCGAGGCGCTTTGCGTCCGTGATATATTCATACCATCGGCTCTCCCTGCCTTCCGTGGGGAAGAAGCCGTGGATACAGGCGCTGCCGGATCGGAGGAATACCGTGTGATAAAACCGTGCGTTTTGCTGTTTGCGGAAGACAAAGGGCTCGATCCTGCTGGAAACATACAGGGGCAGCCAGCCGCGGATCGCGTTGACCATCTCTTCCCCAATGCGGTCTACGTTGTGGATGATCTTGATCGTCACGCCGCGGCTCACACACTGGCTCATCAGGGAAGTCCACCGGGCAAAATAAGCCCGATCTCCCGTCATCCAGTCCATGGGCTCGTCGGAGTAAAGGAGCAGCTCGCCGCCCTCCCGCGCAGCGTCGGACAAAAAGCGGATCACAGCGCTCCGCAGCCCTTCCGTTCCAAAATAGCAGGCTTCAACCGGGTTCTCCGCCGCATCCGGGCTGGCAGAAGGCAGGCCTCCGCCCGGCTTGAACTCGTCCAGAGACCGCAGCAGCAGCCCAGCCATAACCGCGTTGTCCTCTTCGGAGGGCATCTCATAGAGCCACGCTGCCACGGAATCGGAATTTAGCTGCGCTGCGCCAACGCCGCAAAGTGCGCCAAACTCCTCTGTTTTTCCTACCTGCTGCGCACGGGAGAACAGCAGATCGGACAGCTTCTCCGCCAGCCGGTCATTCCCGTGAGGCGAATAAATACCGCTGCGGAAACGGCTGACAAGAGAGACGTCGATACTAAGCTGCGAGGCAAGTTTTGCGTTGGAAAGATCCAACAGGGCGGCAGCGCGATCCAGTCGCTCTCCAAAGGCCTTCCGCCGCTGTTTTCGCGCCCGCTTGCTTTTCGGCACGTCTGTGAGAGCTGGCAGGACGATCTCGTCTGTCTCATAGAGCCATGCGACCAAAGCAGGAAGCAGGGTCTCCCGCGCAGTATCCGTGCTGCCACAGAGCTCCTGCAGTGCAGGCAGCATGTTTTCGTAGTCGGCATAGCCGTAGATACCGCTCGCCAGCGAGGCAATGGAAGGGCTGCTGGACTTCGGTGAGCGCCTTCCGGTTTTCAGTTTGGAGATATTGCCCGACGAGCAGCCGGCGTAACGGGCAATCTCCGTGTTGTTGCAGTGCAGAAGTGTGAATATGGCGCTTATCCTCTCTGAAAGCATGGCGGTTCACTCCTTCTCTTCCGGCTCAAGGACACTATAGCATAGCGGACAACATTTTTGCAATGAAAAAAAGTTGTCCACCTATTGCTTTGGTATCCTTTCAACTGTACTATACAAGTGGGTTATTATTGATAGGCGAAGGAGGTTACATTATGAATAAGGTTAAACGTTCCGTGTACATCTTGCTTGTGTTGACGCTATTGTTGACGCTTTGTGCCTGCGGCGGTACAAAAGCGGAGCCGGAGAAGCCTGTGCGGGAGATACCTGCCGCGACGCCTGCGGAAACGACCCGGGAACCGACGCCAGAGCCCGTCGTGACGGAGCAGGAAGCCAACGCCGGAGAGTATACCTTCCTATGCGCCAGATTCAGCGCCGCCTATATGGATCGGATGTATGAGCTCGGCGGCGCGGGAAGTGACCTTCCGGATCAATATGTCGCCATGCCGGATATGGTGGGCGAGACTGTGACTCTGGAAGCCGACGGCAGCGGCTATCTGTACTGGGGCGACAACAACCAGGGGCCGATCGACTGGTGGAAGCTGGACGGTGACGCGCTGCAGTTCCAGGCAGGCGTCGCTGTGATCAACGGCACGATCGCCGACGGCCTGATGACGTTGACGATCGATGACGGCTTTTCCGCCCTCTTTGCCGCTCCGGGTGCGGATACTTCCGGCGTCGAGCCGATCACACTGGGAGAGTTTGCGTCTATGCTGCGGGGACCGGAGCCCGCCGCGTCCGTCCTGGCGGAGCTGCCCGTCGAGGGCAAGTATGAGCTCTTTGCCGTGGAATACGAAGGGGCGCTCGTGTATTCCGCCGACCTGGGAGTTTCCTCCGCGCTTACATTGGCCGACGGCGGCACGGGCCGCATGACCTCCGACGACGAGGCCATGGGCATCACGGTGTGGACGCTGGAGGGCGAAGCCCTTACGATCACCCTGGCTGACGGCGGCTCTGCGGGCGGCAAGCTTCACGGCGGCGTCATTGAGCTTGACATCTACGGAACCGGCTATATGATCTTCTTCTATGCCAAGGAAGGAGCCGACCTCTCCGGCTATGCGCCCATGACGATGGAAGAATACCGGAGCAAGCCGGAGTCCATGCTGTATGCGCTGTGGGCAGGTCTCGACCTGAACGCGGGCATTCATCTGAACTACGATATGCACACAGACTATATGGACGCCGACCAGAGCTATGACGTCCACGGGAAAGACGGCGTGTACTACTCCCGCCGCACGACCCGGGTGTCCGGCTTCGAAAATACGGTGGTGACCTTCTTCCGGGACGGCACGGCGTACAATCTCTACCCGGATGATATGACCGGCATCATTGCCACGACAACGACTTCCTCTTATATTGCTGAAAATATCATGCTGATGGATCACCTGCTTTCGGATATCCGCGGCTACGCGCTGCGGAAGGACTATACGACTCAGACACAGGAGATCGAGGGCGTTTCCTATACGGTGGAGCTGTTTCCGGAGGTGGACAGCACAGCCCAGGCGGCCTTCTATTTCAGGGATGACGGCCGACTGGTCTATTGCCTCAAAGGCGCCCCCGTGGTCGAGACTGTCGCGGAGATCGGGGAAACGGTTTATACCGTCTACACCATCGACGACGCCGTGAACGAAGCTCTCTTTGATATTACCGGCTACACGATCAAATGACAGCAGCATATGAGACGGTCAGGATCGAACAACCTGATTTGCGCTAATTTTACACCGGGAGGAGAAAAAATGATTTGTCCCAATTGCGGAATGTCCATAAAGGACGGCTCCAGGTTTTGTGAGGAATGCGGCGCGAGGCTTGAAGGGCAGGCGGCTTCCCATGCGGACGCATTTTACGGATATGCTCCGGGGCCGGAGCGTCTCGCACCGGGCTATTCCCGCAGGCTAGAATCCGAGGCCGTTCTGGAGGCGCTGAAGAAGCAGAGAAAATCAACGCGGATCGTCGGTCTGATCGTGATCGTCCTGCCGCTGATCGGCTTTGGCGTCTACGGTGCGGTGTCCGATGCCATGGAGCTCTGGCAGGCGATGTTTGCCGGCGTTGTGATCTCCGTCATCATGGCCGTAAGCGTGCTCATCGTCTCCCTGAAAAAGAGGCTGGGTAAGTCTTTTGAGGGAACGCTGACACGCAAAAAGCACGTTCGCCGCATCCATCGTTCCAACGACGGGTATCGAAACTCCCGGCACGACTATATCCTCTATATCACGGACGCAGAGGGGAAACGGCATAAGAAACATACGACCCCGACCATATACAATTACCTGAATGAAGGCGACCGCCTTCGCTACCTTCCCCAGTTTCCGCTGCCCTTTGAGAAGTATGACAAATCCCGCGATGCGGAGATTCCCTGCTTGTTCTGCGGCAGAATGAATCCGATAGAAAACGACAGCTGCGACTACTGCCGCAACCCGATCATCAAGTGATGCTCCCCCAAAATGAGAGCGACAGTAAAGCTCTTTCCTGTTCCAATTTGAACAACCTGTTGTACCTTATCGCTCAGCGCTCTTGTACAGCGCCAGATTAACTTGAACCTCAAACAAGAAAACGTGCCGGAAGGAGCGCTCGTCTCTTTCCGGCACATTCTTTACTATTCAAATTTCTATCATCGAACTGTCGATCAACACACCCAGCATCAAAAAACGATACCTGGCAGGGAGCATGAAAAATTACTCATTTCGGCCAGACGCATGCTTACCTTTTCTTAACGATTGACTAAAGGCAATCATTGATATATAATCATTATGAAGTACTACCAATCAAGAGGAAAGGAAAGAACGAAAAATGAGTGAAGTTACAACATTGGACATTATCATCATTGTCGTCTATCTCTTGGTCATGTTGGGTGTCGGTCTGCGATTTGTGAAGCGGGTAAAGAACAGAGAAGACTTTTACACAGCGGATCACACGTTGGGCACAAAGGTCATGCTTGCAACCGTATGTGCCACTATCATTGGCGGCAGTTCCATGATGGGGCGGGCGGGCCTCGGATACACGAGCGGGATTGAATGCCTTATGACTGCTTTGCCGTATATGGCGGGAATGTTTCTCTTCTCAGCATACGCCGGAAGAATATATGATGTCGGCGCAAAGCATGGGGTCACGTCAATTCCGAGTCTGTTCGAGTTCCGCTTTGGGAAACCGGCAAAAATCGTTATAGCAATTATGATCGTGTTTGCCATGATGGGCACGGTCTCCTCTCAAATAACTGCAACGGCAACCATTATCAAGCTGCTCGGGAGTCGAATTGGAATTCCTTATGAAACCGGCGCGTTGATTGCAACTCTGGTATTTGTCATTTATACGGGGGCTTCCGGGCTGTTTGGCGTTGTTTACACGGATGTGATCCAGTTCTTCATGCTTGTCCTGTTCGTGTACATCATGGTGCCGATTTCATCCATATCCTCCCTGGGCGGGCTGAAATCCTATTTGTCCGGGATCGACACATCCTATCTGGTCCCACACATTGACGGTCGCCTTTTGGGCGATATCGTCAGTTATCTTGTTATAACCATGGCCGGGGCGGAGATGTGGCAGAGAGCATTTGCCGCGAAAGACCGCCGCGCTGCCAAACGCGGCATGTTTTGGGGGACTGCTGTATACGCAGTCTGCGTCTGTATGATCCTGGTTATGGCCTTGGCCGCGCAGCAGCTTTTACCGGACGTGATCGGCCAGTATGGCAGCACGGACGCGGTTATTCCCGCGCTTGCTGTCACAACGCTTCCCGCCGGATTAACGGGCCTTGCCCTTGCAGGCATCGTTTCTGTTATGATGAGTACTGCGGACAGTTATCTGCTGGTTTCCATGCAAACTGCCGTCGATGACATCGGAAAGACGATCAGCCCGGACATGAGCGAGAAAAGAGAGCTTTTCCTCTCCCGCGTGCTTTGTGTTGTCCTGGCAGCGGGAGCCCTTGTGATCGCTTTGTATATCAAGAGCGCTTACACCATTCTGACCATGATTTACAATTTCTATGCTGCTGCAGCAGGGATTCCCGCGCTTGCTGCACTGTATTGGAAAAAGGCCACTTCGCAGGGGATGATCGCTGCGGTCATTGGCGGCTTTGCCACGTGCGCAGTCTGGAGAGCTCTGGGATCACCGTTCGGTATTGGCGGGACACTGCCCGGCGCGGCCGTTTGTCTGATTCTGATGGTCACGGTGAGCCTTGCAACCTATGATAAAAATCCGAGCCGCATACCCTAAGGACCCGATTACACACGAAAAGAGTGCTTCCCTTAAGAAAGCACTCTTTTTCTTATGCACGCGTTTTTTTCAGTATCTCGACAATTGTTTTTGCCGCTTCCGTCAGTTTTTCCGCATCCGCTTCACTTAGTTTATCACGAAGCGTATCAAAGCGATTGCGCAGGTAATCCCTCACAAAATGTCTGCCGCTTTCTGTCAGGCGGATATAGACCATTTTGCGATTGCTGTTGTCCTCAAATCTCTCGACTAATCCATTGTTCACCAGTGGGATGATAGATCGGGTCATCTGGGGGCGCGGGGTGGCGATCAACTCAGCGACCTGTGACATACACATTTCATTTTGCCAATACAATGCCGCCAGGACCGCAATCTGCGTCTTGGAATACTTGGCTTTTTTCCTGCCGTAGTCAGAATAGAGAATATTGCGAACAAGTGCGTACGCAGGGAGAAAGCAACTCCCAAGTTCCTCCGCTGACTCTTTTTCCATTCTCTCACCCCTTTAAAACAAATTATATACCCGAGTTTTAACAACGTCAACGGGAAAGACATCGTGTCTTGCGCCGCACGAATGTCAAATTGCAGCGCCTCTTGATAACCAAAGCCCCGGATCCCTCGCCGTGTGTCGGCGCTGGAGCCAGGGCTTGATATCCGGCATCTATGCACATCGCCTTTCTGTTTATTTCACCATTGTCAGTACGCCATATTTTGGATTCTATTGGAAGGACAATCTTCCTGACAGCATAAAGAAAGATCCCGCCCACCGGCACGAGCCGATGAGCGGGAGTGAAACATATGCTTTTCTCAGTTGACCTTGTCCTTGAACGCTTTGGCGGCCTTGAATACGGGGGTGTTGCTGGCAGGGATATCAATAGTCGCGCCGTTGGCCGGGTTGCGGCCCTGACGCGCGTCACGGTGCTTGCAGGAGAAGGTGCCGAAGCCAGCCAGGGCAACGGGATCATGGGCTGCCAGGGAATCCATGACCGTGTTGAGCACGCTGTTCACAACAGCAGCAGCATCCTTCTGGGACAGTTCATTCTCAGCAGCTACTTTTTTAATCAGTTCGGTCTTGTTCATTCTCATAATCTCCTTCATAAAAATGTTGGGGCTTAGCTCTTATATACTTTCTGACGGATGTGCCAGCCGTCACGCCGAAGTCTGGTAACAAGATAAAACGTACCCTGTGCGTCCGCGCCGCGGGAAACAACGATGTTTTCTCCCTCTCTGGAGACGGCCAATACAGGGCCTTCTTTCCCATCACAGATGCGCTCATATTCTTCATACATAGCGGCTCACCTCGGTTTCTGACACAACATGGCATATTAAACTCCGGCAAGCTGCTTTTGTCAAGTCTGGTGCCCTGGGTTGCTTTGCTGCCGAGCAATTCGCAGGCGGAGGGGATGCTTGTAAAAAATCATAGAAATTTCTGGAATGGCAGCTCTTTTTATGATAAAATATAAAATAGTTTGTTGTAGGTGCCTATTTGAACAGTTGAAACAAGTAGAATGGCGTAGAGAACGGTAGTGCCATGCGTATTCGACACCCGAAAAAATGTTGAAATACGAGAACTGCCAGACCTCAATGAAGCCTCTCAAGGCGGTAATAACAAAGAATATTGCTACACCCGTTCCTGATTCATGACAAACATAAGAAGCCATAGGGAGTATTCACTCATGAAAAAGATTCTCGTTATCATTGTCAACGTGATTATCATAGCCGCCATGCTGATTTTCGTTGTTCTCTACTCCCGCTTTGAAAACACCGATTCTTACCGGAGGCAGATAGAACACTTTGAAAGCACACTGGTCACCATGGAAAAGGTGACGGAGAATTACCTGGAAGGTGAGCAGCAGATCTGCGACGTTTGGGCGCACTATATCAACAGCGAGCACATGACCATGGAAGAGGCGGTTGCGTTTATCCGTGCCTCCCATGTACTCGAGAACGCCTCGGCACATCTGATTTCTCTCGATACCTCCTCGGGTCTCTCCACGCGCCCGAAGCAGGGAACGGCTGACGACTATGCTGTTTCCTATAAGCAGATCGCTCTCCTGGAGAACGTGGATTGGATCAAGGAAATCGGAGAGTCGATCAACATCACCCGCGCGTACACCAATCCGATGAACGGCGAGCAATCCCTTGCTTTCTGCAACCGTGTTACGCTGTATGATCCGGAAAGTGATTCTTCCGAGGCTGCTGTTCTGCTGCGGGTTATTCCTATCTCGGAGCTGGAACAGAAATGGGTTTTCCCACAGACGGAACTGGTGAACGCCGAGCTGTCCATGATCGATGCCAACGGGGATTATATTCTGAAAGGACACAGCTTTAAGAACTCCAGTTTCTTTGAGTTCTACAAATCATATAATCCAACAGACCCTGAATCAGCGGGCAGGCTGTTCGACAGGATCACCTCGTCGACAGGCTCCGTTTCGATGCTCAACTCGCACGGGCAGGAGTGCGTCCTCGCCTTTACCCCCGTCTCGGCCACGGCCGGTTGGACGCTGCTGGGTTTCGTGCCGGCAAAGGATCTCCATGTGGATGCGGAAAACTGGCTGCTGGTAGGAGTCGTTTCTGCCGGGCTGCTGATTCTTTTCCTGCTTGATCTGCACTATATGCTTCACTTGAACAAACGATTTCAGGCCGCAGCAAGGGAGGCTGAATCCGCAAGCAAAGCGAAAACCGATTTTCTCTCCACCATGTCTCACGACATCCGCACGCCCATGAACGCCATCATAGGCCTTACGACCATTGCCGAGAAGAATCTCGGGGATGTGGAGTCGACGGGTGAGAGCCTTCGGAAGATCAGCCTGGCCAGCAATCATCTGCTGACGCTGATCAACGACATTCTGGATATCTCGAAGGTGGAAAGCGGAAAGCTGAAATTGAGTCCTTTGACCTTCTCCATTGTGGAAACGGTTGAGAACCTTGTCAATATCTCACAGCCGATGATCAAGGAGAAGAATATTGATTTCAGATTCCATATCAATCAAATCGAAAAGGAATATCTGTATACAGACCAGCTTCGTCTGAACCAGATTTATATCAATATCCTCTCCAACGCCATCAAGTACACGGAACCCAGTGGGCGAGTCACCGTAGATATGCGCGAGGAACAGAGCACGATACCCGGCTGCATACGGCTGAGCTATGTTGTAGCAGATACGGGCATCGGTATGAGCCCGGAATTCATGGCGACCATGTATCAGCCCTTCTCGCGTCAGGTCGACAGCCGGGTCAACAGCATTCAGGGGACTGGCCTTGGTCTGGCTATTACAAAGCAGATGGTCGATCTGCTTGGCGGCACGATCGACTGCCAGAGCGAGCAGGGCAAGGGGACGACCTTCACCGTCGTACTGGATATCCCCGTAGCTGACAGGCAGAGGGATGACATGATGCTTGATCCTATCGACGTGCTGATCGTGGATGACGATGAGATTCTGCTTCAGACGGCTGCCGATATTCTGGCGTCTCTTGGCGCCTCGGTGGAGACGGCGCAATCCGGCTTGGAAGCGCTCGGGATGGTCAAGCACAGACATCTTTCCGGACAGGATTACGGCGTAGTCATCGTGGACTGGAAAATGTCAGAAACAGACGGCATTGAGACGATCCGCCGGATCCGCACGGAGGTGGACGGAAACATCCCGATCCTGCTGATCTCCGCTTATGACTGGTCGGACATCGAGGATCGGGCGAAAGCGGCGGGTGCAAACGGGTTCGTCAGCAAGCCGCTGTTCCGCTCTACGCTCTATGATAAGATCAACGATCTGATCGGGAAAGAGTCCGTTTCCCAGGAGCCGGAGGATGATTATTCCGATCTGCAGGGGCTGCACATCCTGGTTGCCGAGGACAACGACATCAACTGGGAGATCATTTCCGCCATGCTTTCCATGTTTGGGATCACTACCGAGCGAGCGGAAAATGGGCGAGTCTGTGTGGATAAGATGCGCACGGCTGCGGAGGGCAGTTATGCGCTGATCTTCATGGATATACAGATGCCGGAGATGAACGGGCTTGACGCGGCCAGGGCAATCCGGAAGTTGGAGGATCCCTGGGCGGCCTCCATCCCGATTGTTGCGATGACGGCAGATGCATTTTCCGAAAACGTCACGGAATGCCTGGATGCCGGCATGAATGGACATATCGCAAAGCCCGTCGATATCAAACTGGTGATCAAGGAGATCCGGAGAATCAAGGAAGGGAGAAGGTAATGATGAAAAAAACGATGTGTTTGTTTTTGGCGATGCTGATGGTCCTGAGTCTGGCTGCATGCGGCTCAGAGACGCAGGAAGCGACGACAGAGGAAGGCTTCCGGCCGTCTCTGGATCCTTCTGTCAGCTGCCATATCAGCGTTGCCGGCGGCTACAACAATTTTGAGGCTCTGGAGGCTGAATTTGACCGCTTTAACGAATACTATCCCAATGTAGAACTGGTATTTACAAAGGTTGACGACTATAACAACATGATCGGAATGGTCCTGAACGGAAACGACGCCCCTGACATCTACGTCAATTACTCCTGGATGTATGGCCGGGAGCAGTATAAGGCGTCCATCGATCATGCCGAAGACTTGGCCGATCCCGCGCTAGGCCTTGATCTGGGCTGCATCCGCGGCAATATCCTTTTGAATACGGATGACGGTACGCTTCCGATGGTCCCGGTTTTCTCAAACACCTACGGCATGCTGGTGAACGACAGCCTTTTTGAAAAAGAGGGTCTGAGCGTTCCTGCAACCTATCAGGAACTGGTAGCGGTGTGCGATGCGTTTCGTGAAAAGGGCTATGAAAACCCGATGATGGGCTTCTCCCGGCAGGAGACGACTTCGCTTTTTACCTTGACGCTTTATCCGTACTTCTGCGGAACAGTGGCGCATGATGAAGAAGCTGTGAAAAAGCTCAATGCCCTTGACGCATCAGCCGGCGAGTATATGCGGCCCGCCCTTGAGAAGCTTGTGCAGTTCCTGAACGACGGCTGCGTAGACCTTGACGCGTGTGCGGAGATCGAAAACAACTATGACGCCGTGATCCTTCGCTTCTTTGAAGGGGACGTGCCCATGATGCTCTGCTCCGGTGACGCCGCCTCCGGGACAAAAAAACGGGAGAGCCGTTCTGAGGCATTTATCGCCAAGCCCTTTCCATACACCTTTGCCCCTGTTCCCATGTCGGAGGAAGGCGCATATTTCCTTGACATGCCGAATCTGCAGTTTTCTGTCAACAAAGACAGTTCAAATCTGGACATGGCCAACGAATTTATGCGTTTTCTGATCACGCCGCGGGAGCTCAACGAGATGGCGCAGAACAAGGGGCTGATATCGCCGACGAAGGACCTGTCTTTTAACAGCATGTACGCCGCATTGGGGACCGTTCCGGAATCCCGGATCCTGTCGCCGGAAGTTTTCGGATTGTCGGATGACGCGGTCATCCAGCTGAGGCTGGCCGGTTACCTTGTCGGAACGGGAGAAATAACGATAGAGGAAGCAGTTGCCGGCTATGGCACATTTACACAATGACCGCGCTGTATCAGCCAGGGCCGAACACGCTGAGTATGCCGTGATTTACAGGATTGTTAATGGCGGCATAAGTAATGCATGGGAAGAGCGCCCAGTTTAACACAGACCCCCACTTTTGGATTCCCGGAGTATGGGAATCCAAAAGTGGGGGATCTTTTTCGTCGCGGCTGATTGGCAGCGCCTGTTCTTTCCTGTCGGGATAGGGCACGATAAAGAGAATCCTGTCCTCCCGTCTTTCTCTTCTTCAATTATCCAGAGCTTTCGCATATTGACTGTTTCGCTTGAAGCTGCGCTCGCTTGGGCGCACGTCGCCGACCTGTGTATAAGTGCCGCTGTTTTGCTCATAAAAGGATTTTTGCGTTTTCATGGATATACCTCCAAATCATATTTGGAAGTATCGTAAGCGTGAGTTTCGATTATTTGTATCCTTAACTAAATGAATCCCTCGAGTACAATAACCCGCCGTCCGAAAAAGCCTGAAGCAACAGGCTTTTTTCGGGTAATCACATTTTGATTCGCAGTCAAAATGTGCGGCGGGAGAAGCGCAGTCAAAAAAGTCCTGTTGACTTTTTTGACAAGCTGAAAATCCGGTCCGGGAACTCCCGGACCGGATTTTTGTATTTTACGGTCTGTTCGTCTATCTTTCGGAAAAAGCGGGAATACTGATAAGAAGAAAACCGAAAGGAAGATGATCCGTTGAAACGAAGGGGAAAATTCATCAAAAAAAGTATCACGGCGCTGTTTTTCTCCGCGCTGCTCGCCTCGTCGGCCGTGTCGCTGCGCAGCGCGCTGCCGCTTGCCGGCGCCGACATCCTCCGGCAGGAGGATCCGACGCCTGCCCGGCAGGAGCCTCTCGCCGCTTCTGCCGTATCCCAAAAGGAACCGACACGGCGAAAAACCGTGTATACGCTTCTGCTGGCCGGCGTCGACGAGGTCAGCGGCAATACCGACACGATCCTCCTCGGCCGGATCGACGCCGAGGCGCGCAGTATGGACTTCGTCAGCATTCCGCGAGACACTTATGTAAACCTACCCTGGAGCGTGCGCAAAATCAACTGCGTCTACTCCGGGACAAAGGCGTCGGGCGGCGACGGACTGGAGGGGCTGCGCAGCGCGGTCCGTTCGCTTACGGGCTTCGAGACGGACTGCTGCGCCGTCGTTGACCTCAGCACCGTCAAATCCGCGATCGAGATGATGGGCGGGGTCTATTTCGACGTGCCCTTCGACATGGACTATGAGGACAGCGCGCAGGATCTGCATATCCACATCCCTGCGGGCTATCAGTGCCTCAGCGGGGAGGAGTGCGTACAGCTCTGTCGTTACCGAAAGAATTATGTAAATGGCGACATCGACCGGATCGCGCTTCAGCACGACTTCCTCCGCGCTGCGGCCAAACAGTTCATCTCTCTCGGCTCGATTCCGAATCTCGCCCGCGTCGTCCAGCTCGTCTCTTCCACGGTAGACAGCGATCTCACGGCGGCCAACGTCGCCTATTTCCTGCGCTGCGCGCTCCAATGCCGTGCCGAAGACATTTCATTCTACACGATGCCGAACATCCCGGCGGAGGCCGGCGGGCTGAGCTATACCTTTGTCGACCTCGGCGAGTGGCTTCCGCTCCTCAACGACGCGCTCAACCCCTTTGAAACGGAAATCGGCGCGGAGAATCTCGATGTAGTCTATCTTGAAAACGGCGCCTTCCGCTCGACCTCCGGCACGATCCGCGACGAGCGGTATCTCTATCGATAACAAAAGGGACTGCACACGCAGTCCCTTTTTCAAACGCTTATTCGATTCAGCTGTCAAATTCGCAGACATAGCCGATCCTGCCGCGCCAGCCGAAGTAAATGGTCAGATCGCCGATGCTGTCCCAATACCGCCAGCCGCCGTCGTGGTTCCAAAGCAGGAGATAATCCTCGTCGGTGCCTTCATCGTCGATGAACGAGGGCTCGCCGGCTGCCCACAGCGACATCTGCCGCTCGTCGGGATCAACGGCCTTGTCTACCGTCTCGCCGTGCTCCCATACCATCGTGTTGCTGTTCACGTCGCGGTGACAGCCGACCCACAGCGCCTCGATGCCCTGCTCGTCGGCCAGCGCCGTAATGCGGTTGAATTCATCCATGTCGTTGATAACGGCGAGATAGCCGCCGCTCGCGAGACACAGATCCTGCGCGCCGATCCAGCTTATATCCGCCCGCTCGACCGCATAGCGGTGCTCGGGAGGCGGCTCGGGCGTGGGCTCGGGCGTCGGCTCGGGCTCCTGCAGCTGGGCTTCTTCGCCTGTCTCCGCCGCGATCAGCTCCTCCGGCACAGGCGTGGGCTCTTCCTTTTCCAGGAGACCCCAGGACTTGTTGAAGATGCCGTTATAGAGGAACGCCACAAAGATCAGCGCCACACACAGCCCGAGCACCACAAGACCGGAACGGCGGCGGTGCCGCTGCACCTTGCGGGTGATCTTCTTTTCACGCTCGATGCTGTTCTTGAACTGGATCGTCGGCCGTGTGAGGACGACCGGCTCAAGCTCCGGGTTCTTCTCCTCGGTCAGCAGGGGGATCCGCTCGCTCTTCGGCTGAACGGGCTCTTCTCCGGCGATCTTCACGTCGCTGTCGTCCGGCTCATCCGCGGAAACGGCCTCCGCGACCGGTTCTTCCGCGGCGCTCTCCGCGACGGGAGCTTCCTCGGCTGTCAGCTCGTCAGCGGGCGCTTCCTCAGCTGACGGCTCCTCAGCAGACGCTTCCTCAGTCGCAGGCTCGTCTTGGGGTGCCTCTTCGACGGGAGCAGGCTCCTCGGCCTCGGCGGGCGTTTCCTCCGCGGCGGCAGGAGCTTCGACCGGGCCTTCCGCAGCCGGCGCCGCGGCGGGTGTCTCCTCAGCGGCGCCCTCGGCCGCCTGCTTTTCCGCCATGATGCCGAGCATCATGCGCTCGTATTCGGTCAGCTCGCTCTCTTCTTTATGGAAAACCTTACGGGATAATTCGTCCATTTTCTGTGCTCACACCTCTCCCGATATAGTCTATCTCAACTTTTAGGGTATCATATTCGCATTTCCGTGTCAACGAAAAAACGGCCTTAAGAATCTGAAAAATCCGCGCCGAAAGGGGAGAGAGCCGCCCGCCTTGCCGCGGCAGAAAGCGGAAAAGAAAGCAGCCGGATGGGGAAGCGGGAAATAGTATTCCCTCGTCCCCATCCGGCGTTTTCAGTTATTTCTGACTTTTCCTGTGTTGTAGACGATATTCCCCTCCCCGCCGTCGACCCGGCAGAAGCGCACGAAGTCCATTTCCTTTGCAATCACAGCGCTGTCGCCAAAGGGACCGCGGAAGGGCACCGCGTCAGAATGACCGGCAAGAACATCCTCACAGACCCGGATGACGTTTCCAATCATGGCGGCGTCCCCTTCTCCCGTCCCATGGCTGAACAGCAGCAGGTCATAGCTGCCGTCCGTCCGCTCCCGGAAGCGCAGCAGGTTCTCCCGATACTGCTTCACCGTGGGGCATGAGGGATCAAAAAGATAGGTAAAGGCGTTGCAGGCATCGCCCAGAATCAGGATCCGCCACTCCTCCAGCAGGACCGTCATGCTGCCCGGCGTGTGTCCTTCCAGCTTGTAAAAGCGCAGATGAATGCCGCCGAGATCAACTCGCTCCCCGTCCGAGAGCGGAAGCAAGCGCTCCGCTTCCGGCGGTGGGAGAAAATCCGTTGCTCTGACTCCGGCGACGGCTGTGGGATCCGCGCCTGCCATGGCTGCGCCTGCCACGTAGCCCTGCCGCATCGTCATGTCGGAATGGGCCGCGAACACCGGCAGATCTGCCGGATCCATATGGATCTCGTCAAACTCCGATGCCCCCATGGCATGGTCCACATGGCCGTGCGTGATCCATACGCTCACCGGCTTGTCGGTGAGACCCATGACCACGTCCCTGACACTTCCGACGCCGACGCCGCTGTCGATCAGCGCCGCCGCGTTTTGACCTTCCACCAGATAAAAAGCCGTATGGCTCACATCCCAGATACGCCACAGACCGGGACGGATCGCTTCTGTCTGAAAAAGCATAATTGCCTCCTTCTTGCTATGAATTCTGCCGTTTTCACGCCTTGTTCCGTTTTCAAATGACTCGTTTGGCAGATTTTCTCACTTCGTGTTTGGCTTACATAGTTTGAAAACCATCGCTGTATTCTCTGTTTTCGTTTCAAAAGGATTGGCAGCGGACAGAAGGTCAAAATGCGCCTGCGGGAAGACAACGCTGACAGTATAGGCGTCTTTCTTTATTGCCCCTCTGCGGCGATCGCTTTTTTTGAGAAGAAAAGGCGCGGGAAAGCGCCGTGCGGGCAGCCTGCCGTTTTACGGCGTGCTCTTGAGAGACTTGCGATAGTCATTCGGCGTGGAGCCGTGGATCTTTTTGAAGATACGGGTGTAATAATTGGCGTCGGAAAAGCCGCAGTTCTCGGCGATCTCCTGCATGGACAGGGCGGTCGTGCTCAGCAGCTTCAGCGAGCGGCGCACACGGGTAAGATTGATATAATCCGTCAGCGTCATGCCGACTTCTTTGGAGAAGCGGGAGGAGAGATAGTTTTTATTGACGGCAAATTTGTTGGCCAGCCCCTCCAGACTCAGCGGCTCCATATAATGAAAGTCCACGAAGTTCAGGCAGTCCCGCACCACGCTGGAATAGCGTTCCCGGGAATAGGTCTGGACAAGCAGGCAATAGTGGCGGATCATGCGGGGGACCAGAGCCGTGACCTGCGCCAGGTTTTCCGCCTTCTCGATCTCCTCTAAAAACTGCCCGCTGATCGCGTCGAGATACAGCGGATGCACGGCGGCCTGCTCGACCGACTTGCGATAGAGCGTATTGACGCTGATCACCATGTTTTTGGCGTTGCGCAGCGGATCGTCGTTGCGCTGATCGAGGGTATAGCCCATAAAGAGGTTCTGCTGATAGGTGGCCTCGGAGATATCTCCCTGGCGAATGGCCTCCAGCATTTTCGCCTCGGTGGCATAGCGGGCCTCGATCGAGGTATAGGGGATCGCGGACAGGGAAACGGAGGGCTTTTCTCTGGCCTCTTCCACGTGGTCGTGCCGGACGGGCCGGATCTCCAGATCCGGATTGGCAAGATAGCGGGAGAGCAGCGTGGTCAGCATATGCCGCCAGGCGATCACGTCCTGTACCACGGGGATGCGCTTGAAATACCAGCGGATGGCGTCAATGGCCTGATCTGAAAGGCCGTGCGCCCGGATCATCTTCTGATAGTCCGCTTCTCCCTTTTCGTGGTAAAGGAAGGGGCCGAAGAACAGGAAAGACCCGCTCTCGGTATCCCGCCCCTGAAACACCAGATAGTGCAGGCCGAAATCGTCTTTATAATCGATCACGTTTTCCTCGGGCACAAGATCCATGATCCCGGCGGCAAAACCGCCGTAGTCGAAGTTTTCAAAAAGCTGGCCCCGGAACTGGAAGTCCAGCGCCTGTGCCTCCGGGGTCTCGCACTCCGCCCGCAGCTGCAGCAGCTGCACGCGGTAAGCGCCGAGGATATCCCGCAGGACGTCCCGCAGATCCATAAACACCATAATAATCCCACCAATTCCGAAAAAAGATGAATTCTGTCCTTAAAATATCATGTTTTTTGTCATAATGCAACGAGAAGTGAAAATTGTGCTAAAACAGCAAAAAGCCGTGAGTTTTGCACAAAAGGATAGGGTGGTATAGTAATATCGTTGAAAAAGAATCGTTCAATTTGACCATAAACGGTCAGAACTTTTTGAAAAGCGAGGCGTGCAGATGGCAAACGAGATCATTTTCGAAGCGAAGCACATGCGCAAGGAATTCGGTCCCACGATCGCGCTCAAGGACGTGGACTTTGAACTGCGCAGAGGCGAGATCCGCGGACTGGTGGGCGAAAACGGCTCCGGCAAGTCCACGATCATGTCCATCGCCTCCGGCATGCAGCCGGCCACCAGCGGCGAGATGTTCTATAAAGGCGAGCCCTGGCACCCCCACACGATGGTGCAGGCCCAGGACGCCGGCATCTCCATGATCCTGCAGGAGGCCAACACCATCCCCGGCGTGACGGTCGCGCAGAACATCTTTGCCGGCCACGAGGAGGAGTTCTCCAAATTCGGCGTCATCAACATGGGAAAGATGAACCGCGAGGCGCAGAAGATCCTGAGCAGCTTCGGCATCGACCACATCCGCGCCGCCGACCTGATCGACCGCTACACCTTCGAGGACCGCAAGCTCGTGGAGCTGGTGCGCTGCGTCACTGACGCCACCGAGATCCTGGTCGTCGACGAAACCACAACGGCCCTGTCCCTCGAGGGACGCGAGATCCTCTATAAGCTGATCCACAAGATGGCCGAGAACGACAAGGCGGTCGTCTTCGTCTCCCACGATATGGACGAGATCCTCGAACAGTGCACGGATCTGACCGTCCTGCGCGACGGCGAGATCAAGGGCCATCTGACCCGCGAGGAGATGGACGCGCCCGACGCGGTGAAGACCATCCGTTACCTGATGGTCGGCCGCGAGATCGGCGACA
Organism: Clostridiales bacterium UBA6981; assembly: GCA_002450075.1. GTDB lineage: Bacteria > Bacillota > Clostridia > Oscillospirales > Oscillospiraceae > Limivicinus. Next base: position 20,519 of record DJYJ01000015.1, on the reverse strand, counting down.
AGTATTACCGCGAGGATTACGACACCTCCCATTCCGACGAGGTCGCACTGGAGCTGCAGGACGTGTCCCTCGGAAAGATTCAGCATTTCAACCTGACCTTACATAAGGGTGAGATCATCGGCATGGGCGGCCTCTCCGGCTGCGGCATGCACGACATCGGCCGCATCGCCTACGGTCTTGAAAAGCTCGACGGCGGCAAGGTGCTGCGCCACGGCAAGGAGATCAAAACGCCCCTGCAGGCCATCAACAGCGGCATCGGCTACATTTCCAAAAACCGCGACACCGAGGCACTGATCCTCGACGGCCCGATCCAGGACAACATCGTCCTGCCCTCGATCCCGGCGCTGGAAAAGTTCACCTTCATCCGCCCCAAGGACGAGAAGCGGCTCGGCGACGGCGAGATCGACAACTACCGCATCAAGTGCCACAGCGGCAAGCAGTATGTCAACACCCTCTCCGGCGGCAACAAGCAAAAGGTCTCCTTCGGCAAGTGGACGGCCAAGGGATCCGAGGTCATCATCATGGACTGCCCCACCCGCGGCGTCGACATCGGCGTCAAGCAGGCCATGTATACGCTGATTGAGGACATGAAGAAGCAGGGCAAGGCGATCCTGATGATCTCCGAAGAGCTCAGTGAGCTGATCGGCATGTGCGACAAGCTGATCATCATGAAGGACTTCGCCGTGACCCATGAGGTCATGCGCAGCCCCGATCTCAAGCAGACCGACCTCATCGAATACATGATTTAAGGAGGCGCGACATGGCAGACGTAAAAGAAAAGCAGACGCTTTCCCAGTGGCTGAAAAAGAACGGCTCCACGGTCGCATCCGTCGGCGGACTGCTGTTCTGCATCATCTTCTTCACCATCGGCACCGGCATCAAGGGCGAGAGCATCTGGTCCGCCTCGAAGCTGGCGAACCTGATGAGCAACGTGATCGTCACCGCGCTCATGAGCGTGGGCGCCGTGTTCATCTACTCGCTCGGCAACATGGACGTGTCCATCGGCAAGCAGATCGGCCTTTACTCCACGCTGCTCGTGCTCATCGGCAACGCTACCGGGAGCCTTTGGCTCGCGATCCTGGTATGCCTTGTGATCGCGGTGATCATCGGCGTTGTCAACGGCGCGGCGGGCGAGATTTTGCACATGTACTCGGTCATCTCCTCGGTCGTGTTCATGATGATCCTCACCGGCGTTTCCACCATCATTTATTCCAAGCTCGGCACCCGCAACATCATCATGCAGGGCATCGACCTGCACCTGTTCAAGTCTCCCTGGTTCATGGTGCTGGTGCTCGTCATCGAAACGGCCGTTATTTCTTATTTCTTCTACTTTACCAAGTACGGCAAGTACGCCCGCGCCATCGGCGCCAACCAGACCGCCACCAGCCAGAGCGGCGTGGACGTGATCAAATACCGCGTGATCCCCTATATCTTCCTGGCTGTCTGCCTGGTCGTCGCGTCCCTGTTCCAGATGGGCTACACCGGCGCCGCCTCCGACTCGACGGGCACCGGCTTTGAAATGAACGTGATGGTCGCGCTGATCCTCGGCGGCATGCCGCTCAACGGCGGCATGAAGTCCCGCGTCTCCTGCGCCATCGTCGGCGCCTTCACCTTCTCGCTGCTGGCCGTGGGTCTGCCGATCATCGGCGTGCCCGCCCGTGTGACCTTTATCATCAAGGCCGCGATCTTCCTGATCGTGGTGCTCATCACCTGCCGCAAGAAGACCGGCGTCCTGCCCCGCTGATCCGTATTCTCCAGGCCACATGCCTGAACGAATAAAAAGCAAAACAAAATGAAAAAAGGAGAACAAACATGAAAAAAGCACTCGCTCTGATCCTTGCGCTTGCCATGGTGTTCGCGCTCTGCGCCTGCGGCCAGTCCGCCGCTCCCGCTGCGAGCAGCGACAACGCCGGCAGCACCGAATCTGCCCCCGCAGCCGAAGCCGCTCCCGCTCCCGCCGCCGACAAGGGCAAGATCCTCTACCTGTCCAACCTCACCTCCGGCCCGGCCTATGACTTCTATGTCGGTTACCTGACCATGATCTGCAATAATCTGGGCTACAAGTTCGAGGTCGTCTACGGCGACATGTTCAACGATCCCGCTGCCAACCTGGCCGCCGTGAAGAACGCCTACACCTCCGACGTCGTCGGCCTGATCGCCTGCCAGGACGGCGGTCTCGGCAGCATCATGGAAGAGTACCCCGATCTGTATGTGGTCGGCGTGCTCAGCGATATGGACAGCGTCTTCGGCGAGAACCCCGTGAACGCCGCCGTTCTGCAGAACGACCACTTCCTCGGCAACGTGTCCGACGGTCTGGTAGACCCCGTTGAGCAGGCCCGCGGCTACTTCGACGAGGTCGTCGCCCGCGGCTACAAGAAGGTCTCCGTTATGAACTTCCCCGTCTACGCCTACCCCAAGCAGACCGCCATCACGGCCAACTTCCTCCAGATGGTCGAGGAGTATAACAAAACCGCTTCCGAGCCCATCGAGGTCGTGGGCGAGCCCGTCGTGCTGCAGTTCAGCCCGCTGGAGGATTCCTACTTCATGGAGAAGGAAAACCAGGATCTGGACGCCATCGTCGGCATCTGCGCCGGCACCACCTTCATCTACCCGACCATGCTGGCTGCCAAGGCCAACGGCTCCATCAACCCCAATATGCAGCTGATCACCGGCGGCTTTGAGAACGACCCCGACCTGCTGGCCGACTGCGGCGATGACAAGACCATCGTTTACCTCAGCATCTCCACCGTGGAAAGCTTCCTGTGGCCTGTCGCCATGCTCGACGCCGCCCTCTCCGGCACCATGTACCCCGACTTCACCGGCCCCGAGATCATCAATCCGGGCCTCTGCGTCATCAACTCCACCGAGGAGTTCGAGGCCATGGCCAACAACAGCCCCATCGGCCTGACCGTTGACATCAACAAGGCCCAGGTCCAGTGGGACGACATGAAGGATCTCTTCATCTCCGTCAATCCCGACGCCACCTACGCCGGCCTCTGCTCCTTCGTGCAGGCTCTGGCCGTGGACGGCTACATGAACTAAGCGATCTCTCATATCCCCGAAAAACTTTCCCCCGCAAGTCTGATACGGTTTGGAGGCTGACTTCCATGAATAAGGGTATGGATCTTCTCAAACGCATCGCCGGCACGCTGATGCTCCCGGTCGCGATGTTCATCGTTATGAAAATCATCTGCGACGCCAACGGCAAGACCTATTTCGGCACCCTTGCCATGTGGCGGACGCTGATCGTGGATATCGCGGTCTCCGTCACCTGCGCCATGGGCATCGGCCTCCAGTTCAAAAACGGACGCTTTGACTTCTCCGGCGGCGCCATCATGCTGGTGGCGGCCATCGTGGCGGGCACCGTGTCCCGTACCAACAGCTCCACGCTGCTCTTCTGCGTGCTGTGCCTCGTCGTGTGCGTGGTGCTGAGCGTGGTCGTGGCGCTGGTGTATGTCTACGGCCGTCTGCCGATCATGATCGCCACGCTGGGCATGGCCCTGCTCTACGAGGCCATCACCCCGCTGATCTTCGGCGGCGGCGGCATCAACCTGGTGTCCGTAAGCTTTATCAAAAAGCTCTCCACCTTCCCCCTGGTGCTGATCCCCTTCGTCGGGGCTGTGGCCGTGTATGCGTTCTACAGCTACGTGACCACCACCGGCAAGCAGAGCCTGCTGCTGGCACAGAACCAGCAGGCGGCCGTCAACATCGGCATCAGTGAGAACAAAAACGTCATCCTGTCCTATGTCTACTCCGGCCTGATCTTCGGCTTTGCCACCATGATCTGGGCCTCCACCGGCAAGCATGACGCCTCCTACTCCTCCCTGTCCACGGTGGGCGAGCTGTTTTCCAACATCCTCCCCGTGTTCGTGGGACTGTACATCGGCGTCTTCTGCGGCGACACCATCGGCATCATCATGGGCTCGCTTTCCATCTGTATGATGACCTTCGGTCTCAAGGCCGTGCTGAAGGCGGAGATGGGCTCGGCGGTCTCCATCGCGATGATGGGCGTCTTCGTGTTCCTCGTGAACCTGGTCGCCGGACAGGCCGGCAACATCAAAAAGCTCTTCGCCATGCTCTTTGCCACGCACAAGCCGGCAAAGACCGAGAGCTGAAAGAGCAAATAACTCCAACCCAATTGCGGCGGGAGGCGGCAACTACCGCCTCCCGCTTTCCCGTAAAGGAGAAAAAACTATGATCATTTCGGAAATCAAAATCAACGGCATCCGCGAGCCGATGGGCTTTGAGCTGCCGTATCTCACCGCCTCCTGGAAGGTGGAGGATACGCCGAGCAAATTCCCGACCAGAGAAAGCCTCATCGTGGCGGCGGATGCGGATTTTACACATATTCTGTTCAAGAAGGAAGAAAAAGAGCTCAGCCGTCATGCGCTGCCCGTCGAGCTGACGCTGCGGCCGCGGACACGCTATTTCTTGCGCGTAAAGGTCACCGGCGACGCGGGAGACAGCGCCGCGGCGGACAGCTGGTTCGAGACCGGCAAGATGGGCGAGCCCTTTGCTGCCTCCTGGATCGGCACGCAGCCGGATGACAGCTTTCATCCGCTGTTCTTCCGCGCCTTTTCGCTGGCGGAAAAACCCGTCTCGGCGCGGCTGTACGTTACCGGGCTCGGTCTCTACGAGGCTGCCTGCAACGGGGAAAAGATCGGCGAGGAGCTTCTCGCGCCCTTCTGCAACGACTATAACGAGGCCGTCCAGGCGCAGACCTACGACGTGACCGGGCTGCTGCGCGACGGGGAGAACCGGCTTGAGATCCTGTGCGGCAACGGCTGGTACAAGGGCCGCCTGGGCTATGAGGGCGCCCGGGAGGTGTATGGCGACCGCTTCGCGGCGCTTGCGGAGCTGCGCGTCGTCTTTGCCGACGGCAGCGAGACCGTCCTCGGAACAGACGCGAGCTGGCGCTATCGCGGCAGCGACTTTGCCGCGACCGACATCTATGACGGCGAGACGCTTGACCGTCTGCTTTGGGAAGAAAAAGAAAACCCGGACAAGCCAGTTGCCGTTTTGGAGAGCAGACCCGTCTGCGACCGCTACAGCCCCGCCGTCACGGTGAAGGACAGTCTGCCGGTCAAAGAGGTGATCCGCACCCCGGCAGGGGAAACCGTTCTCGACTTCGGCCAGAACTTTACGGGCTATGTCGAATACACGGCGGACTTCCCGAAGGGCACAAGGATCGTCCTCGACCACGGTGAAATTTTGCAGAACGAAAACTTCTATAACGACAACTACCGCACTGCGAAGGTGCAGATGATCTATGTCTCGGACGGACGGCGCGAGACGGTGCGCGCCCACTTCACCTATTTCGGCTTCCGCTATGTGCGCGTCACGGGCTGGCCGGGCGAGGTGAAGGCAGAGGACTTTGTCGGCCGCGTGGTCTACTCTGATCTTGACACGGCGATCCGCTTCTCCTCGTCTGATCAAAAGCTCAACCGCCTGGCATCAAACGCCTTCTGGGGCCAGTGCTCGAACTTCATAGACATGCCGACCGACTGCCCCCAGCGCGACGAGCGCCTGGGCTGGACCGGCGACGCCCAGGTCTTTTCACCCACGGCCTGCTTCCAGATGGATACCCGCGCGTTCTATCGGAAGTATCTCAAGGATCTGCGCCTCGACCAGATGAAGAACGGCGGCGCGGTGGCCAACTATCTGCCGAACTTCGGCGGTCTTCCCGGCGGCAGCAGCGTCTGGGGCGACGTGGCGAGCTTTCTGCCCATGACGCTCTTTGACGCCTACGGCGACCGGGACGCGCTGCGCGAGAGCTATCCTCTTATGCACGACTGGCTGGAGTGGATCCTCCGCCAGGACGAGGAGCACGGCGGGCACAGGCTGTGGAACTTCGGCTTCCATTTCGGCGACTGGCTGGCCCAGGACGGCGTGACGCCCCAGAGCATGAAAGGCGGCACGGACGACCACTTTGTGGCGAGTATGTATTATTACGCCACCGCTTCGAAGCTCGCCCGCGCGGCCCAGCTGCTGGGCAAGGCCGCAGACGCCGAGCGCTATGAGCAATTGCAGGCGCAGATCCGAGAAGCGATCCTGCACGAGTATTTCTCCCCGGCCGGCCGACTCTGCCTCGATACCCAGACGGCCTATCTGCTGTGCCTGAACTTCGGCGTGTACGTGGATAAGGAGCGCATCGTCGAGAGCCTCAGGCGGCGGCTGCAGAAGGACTGCTGGAAAATCAAGGGCGGCTTCGTCGGCGCGACGATGATGTGCCGCGTGCTGGCCGAAAACGGCATGGAGGATCTCGCGGCCTACTTCCTGTTCCAGGAGGGCTTCCCGGGCTGGATGCACTGCGTGAATCTGGGCGCGACGACGATCTGGGAACGCTGGAATTCCGTGCTGGATGATGGTACAATCAGCGGGACGGAGATGAATTCCCTCAACCACTATTCCTACGGCTCCGTCATGGAGTATGTCTACCGCGACCTCGCGGGGATCCAAAGCCTCGCGCCGGGCTTCGAGCGCGTCCGCTTCGCGCCGCAGCCCACCTGGCGACTGCGCGAGCTGGACGTGCGCTATGACTCCGTCAGCGGCGCGTGGGGCTCGGCCTGGCGCATCAACCCCGACGGCACGCTCACCGTCCGCTTTGAGGTGCCCTTCGGCTGTACGGCCCAGGCGATCCTGCCCGGAACAGGAGAAACGCTGGAGCTGGAAGCGGGCGTGTTTGAAAAGACCTATACGCCGGAGCGCGACTTCCGGCTGAAATACAGCATGCAAAGCCGCCTCGGCGAGCTTGCGGAGGATGGCGAGGCGCTCGCGCTCCTGCGGGAGGATTTTCCTCTCGCCCTCGGCCTGATCGAGACCGGCGATGCGGAATTCCTCGCCATGAGTCTCGGCGAACTGCAGTTCCTGTTCTTCCGGGGCTTTAATCCGCAGATGGTGCGGGACGGCACAAAGCGGCTGTTTGAACTGAAACTATAAATAGCGGGAGGAACGACAATGATCGACCTGAAAGCCAGACCCTTTTATTTGAACGACAAACAGATCCGGTGGGTAAAGGACACCCTGGCCTCCATGACCCTGGAGGAAAAGGCCGGGCAGGTCTTCTGCCCCATGGGCTTTGCCAGCGACGGGGGCGCGCTGCGCCATTTCGTCTGTGAGATCGGCGTGGGCGGCATGATGTACCGCCCGGGTCTCAAGGCCGAGATCCAGGAGACCCACCGCCGCATCCAGAACCTGGCGAAGATCCCGCTGCTGCTCGCCGCCAACACCGAGGCCGGCGGTAATGGTCTTGCCGTGGAGGGCACCAGCTTCGGCGCGCCGATGGCCGTCGCGGCGGCAAACGACAGCGAATTTGCCTATCGCATGGGCTACACCGCCTGCGCCGAGGGCGCGGCGCTGGGTCTCAACTGGTCCTTTGCGCCGATCGTGGACATCGACCGGGAGTTCCACAACCCCATCACCAACACCCGCACCTTCGGCTCTGACCCCGAGCGGGTCCTCGCCTGTGCCTCACGCTATCTCGACGCGGCGGACGAGTGCGGCGTCGCCGTCTCCATCAAGCACTTCCCCGGCGACGGCGTGGACGAGCGCGACCAGCACCTGCTCACAAGCGTCAATTCCCTCAGCTGCGAGGAGTGGATGGCAAGCTACGGCAAGGTCTACAAGACGCTGATCGACAAGGGCGCCAAGACCGTCATGGTCGGCCACATTGCCCAGCCTGCCTGGGCAAAGCGCATCAACCCCGCGGCCGACAAAGCCGCCTGCCTGATGCCGGCCTCGCTCAGCCCCGAGCTGCTGACCGGCCTTCTGCGCGGCGAGCTCGGCTTCAACGGCCTCATTTCCACCGACTCCACGGCCATGGTCGGCTTTACCATCGCCATGCCGCGCAGCCGCGCGATCCCGCTGAGCATCGCGGCGGGTGCGGACATGATCCTCTTCAACAAGAGCCTCGAGGAGGACTATGGCTATCTGCTTGAGGGCGTGAAGAACGGTCTCCTCTCCGTCGAGCGTCTCGACGAGGCCGTGACACGCATCCTCGCCACCAAGGCCTCGCTGCAGCTGCCCGAAAAGCAGGCAGCGGGAACGCTGGTCCCGGGCGCAGAGGCGCTGGACACGGTCGGCTGCGCAAAATTCCGCGCCTGGGCGGACGAGACGGCGGACCGCGCCGTCACGCTGGTGCACGACACGCAGCATCTGCTGCCCATCTCGGCGAAGAAATACCCGCGCCTGTACCTGAACGTCATCCAGAAATCCACCGATCCCGACGACGCGCTCGTGCAGGAGTGGAAGAGCCTCTTTGAGGCCGAGGGCTTTGCCGTCACGGTGCGCGACCGCCGCGTCAGCATCGGCATCTCCGACTTCACCGATCCCAACCTCAGCCCCGAGAAGAAATATCTGATGTACGAGCTTTACCGCAGCGTGGAGGAAATGAAGAAGAACTATGACCTCTATGTCTATGTGGTCAATATGCAAAATGCCTCGAACAACACGACCCTGCGCCTGAACTGGAACGTGGCCTTCGGCATGGGCGACGACGCACCCTGGCTCGTCTCCGAGATCCCGGTCATGATGATCAGCACCGCGTATCCCTATCATCTCTTCGACGCGCCGATGATCAAGACCTTCATCAATTCTTACAGCAGCGCCCCGCAGTTCAACAAGGCCGTGGTTGAAAAGATCATGGGCCGCAGCGAATTCAAGGGCGTCAGCCCCGTTGATCCCTATTGCGGGAAGGATTATCTGAAATATTAAGGAGGAAAAGCAGGCATGCAGTTTAAAGCCATCATTTTTGATCTTGACGGTGTAATCTGCTCCACCGACGAATACCATTACCGCGCCTGGAAGGCCCTGGCCGACAAGCTCAATACTCCCTTTGACCGCGTCATCAACAACCGTCTGCGCGGCGTCAGCCGCATGGCGAGTCTGGAGATCGTGCTGGAGAAATATACCGGCCCCGCTCTCTCGGACGAGGAAAAGCTCGCTCTCGCCACCGAGAAGAACGAGATCTACCGTGAATCGCTCAAGGAGATGAGCACGGCGGACTTGAGCGACGAGGTGAAGAACACCCTCGACGCGCTGCGCGCACGCGGGCTGAAGCTGGCCATCGGCTCTTCGTCGAAAAACGCGCCCTTCATCCTGCATCAGATCGGCCTTGAGGGCTATTTCGACGCGGTTTCCGACGGCAACAACATCTCCCGCTCCAAGCCCGACCCTGAGGTCTTTCTGAAGGCGGCGGAGTTCGTCGGCATGGAGCCGAAGGACTGCCTGGTGGTGGAGGACGCGGTCTCTGGCGCCGAGGCCGGGCATAACGCCGGCATGAAGGTCGCCTGCGTGGGCGACGCGGCCAAAAACGGCGCGGGCGACTGGAACCTTTCGAGCTTCTGTGAGCTGGAAGACGTGGTCGACGGTTAAGAGCGTATGAAAACAGAGACCTTCGTGCTCAATGAAGAGCGGCAAGTTACCCTGACAAGTTATCTCCAGCCCGTGGGCGGCGAGTTCGGCGCGCTCACCTCTCGTCCCGCCGTGCTGATCATCCCCGGCGGCGGCTACCATTTCTGCTCAGACCGGGAGGCGGAGCCCGTGGCCTACGCCTATCTGAAGGCGGGCTATCACGCCTTTATCCTGCGCTATTCGCTCAATGAGCAGGCCGGGTGGCCCAATCCGCTTCGCGACTATGAGCAGGCCATGGGCATGATCCGCGCCAACGCGGAGCAATGGCATGTGGCAAGCGACCGCATCGCGGTCATCGGCTTTTCCGCGGGCGGGCATCTGGCCGCCTGCGCCGCGACCATGAGCAGGGAACGCCCCAACGCGGCGATCCTCGGCTACCCAGTGATCGACGGCGCGTGCGCCAAAGACTATCTGCCCAGTGCGCCGGACGTGATCGCGGCGGTGGACGCCTCCACCTGCCCCTGCTTTGTCTTTGCCACCCGCACGGACAATCTTGTGCCTGTGGAAAACAGCATCCATCTGATCGACGCGCTGTGCCGCCATGAGGTGGCTTTTGAAAGCCATATCTATTCCAACGGCCCCCACGGGCTGACGACCGGCGACGAGAGCCTCGGCGTGCAGGACTGCTGCAGCCGCTATCCCCACTGGGTGGGCGACAGTATCTCGTGGCTTGGGGACGTACTGGGCGGCTTCGGCCCGAGCGGGCTGACCGCGCCGCGTTTCGGCTCCGCCATCAACGGCAATCACGAGGAAAAGCTGAATCTGAACTGCACCGTAGCCTATCTGCGCACGCAGAGCGCGACGGCGGAGCTGCTTTCCCGGCTCATCCCGGAGAAGCAGGAGGGCATGGCTCTTCCCAAAAGCGCCGAGAAGGTCATCACGCTGGGGCAGATCCTCGCCTGGGGCGGATTTGATGAGAAAACGATCCGCGATCTCGAGCGTCAGCTCGATGCGATGGAAAAGACGGCAGACGACGCCAGAAAGGAATGATCCCGATGGAATTTACGATCTCAGCCGATCTCCCGCGTATCCCCAATAAGAAGCACTGGCAGTTCTGCGTGGGCAGCGGCCATGCCCTGCTGGCGCTGCGCACGGACTATGTGAAACAGCTCAAGTTCATCCACGACACGCTGGGCATCGAGCGGGTGCGCTTTCACGGAATCTTTGACGACGACATGCGCACGGTCTGCAGCCTCTCCGAGCTGTTCCCGGCTCCCGGCGCTGAGAGCTTTACCGAAGAGAACTTCCGCGCCTGCGGTCTCGCGTATGATAATGTCCTTGATGCCGGGATGAAGCCCCTGGTGGAGCTGAGCTTCATGCCGAAGAAAATGAGCCGCAATCAGGTGGACGGCGTGTTTTACTACAGGCCCTGTATCGACACGCCCGCCGACCATGCGGCATGGGCAGGATATATCCAGCGTTTTCTCCGCTTCTTGATCCACCGCTACGGCGCGGAAGAAGTGCGCTCCTGGCCCTTTGAGGTCTGGAACGAGCCGGATCTGCCGGTGGTGTTTTTCTCCGAGGATCGGGAGGCCTATTTCAAACTCTATGAGACCACCGCCCGGGCGATCAAGGCGGTCGACCCGCAGCTGAAGGTGGGCGGCCCCGCTACCAGCGGCAGCAAGTGGGTCTCCTCCTTCTTGGCCTATTGCCGGGAGCATACGGTGCCCGTGGACTTTGTCACGACCCACCAGTACGCCGGCGATCCAATCGGCGGCGTGGAAAGCACGGGCGACAACCTGGAGGCCGAAGGCTCCGAGGGCGGCGAGAGTTGGCTGGAGCGCATGCAGCGCATGGGCGAGCAGCTGGCGGCCCTGCCTGACCGCAGCGTGCTGGCCGGACTTCGCACCATTAACCCCGACCAGACGGAGGCCACTGACATGCCCAATGACAACTTCCGCCGGAATTCCGCCGTGGTGCGCAGGCAGGCGGGCGAGCTGCCGCTGTACTACACCGAATGGAACTGCAACGCGGGCTTTGGCGCCTACACCAACGACACACGCAAGGTAGCAGCCTATGATGTGAAAACGGCGCTGGACGTGACCGACAACCTCGACGGCAGCTCCATCTGGTGCTTCAGTGATATTTTTGAAGAACTGCACCCCTTCGTGCAGGAGTTTCACGGCGGCTTCGGTCTGCTCAGCCAGAGCGGCATCCCCAAGCCGGTCTATTACGGCATGAAGCTGCTGGCCGATGCGCCGGACACGCGCTTGGATCTCGGCCCGGAGGCCACCGATGGAGAGATCGGTATTGCAGCCTTTGCCGGTGGAAATGAGACTCACGTGATCCTCTTCCGCCAGAAGATGAAGAATCTCGATCTGCCGAAGGAAGAATCAGTCATCCGCATGGAGCTTGCCGAGAAGCCCGAAAGCGTGACCGTCAAGCGCATCGACGAGGAGCACGGCAACCCTCTCAAGCTCTGGGAGGAGATGGGGAGGCCGGATTATCTCAACCGCGCCGAGGTCGAAGATTTGAAACAGCGCAGCGCGGTGGAGAGCGAAAACTGGCCTTTTACCTGGGAAGACGGCGTGCTGACGATCCGGGCCTCGCTCGGTGTCAACGACGTGTACGGCTTTGTGATCCGGTAAGGAGAGAACATGAAGAGAGAAGAACTGCTTGCGCGCATGGGGATCCGCCTGCCGCTGGAAAAACAGATCCGCGTGATCGTGTCCAGCGACGTGAAAAACGAGGCGGACGATCCCTTTGCCATTGTCCACCAGCTGCTGACGCCGATGTTTGACGTGCGCGGCGTGATTGCCGCCCACTTTGAGAGCAAAGCCCCCGGCACGGAGACGACCATGGAGCAGAGCTATCAGGAACTGCTGCGACTCATGGACGCCATCGAGATCGACGACGTGCCCGCGCTGCGCGGCTGCACCGCGCCGCTGAAAAACGACGAGGACGCGCCGCACAGTGAGGGCGTGGATTTTCTGATCCGGGAAGCCCTGCGGGACGATCCCCGGCCGCTGTATGTCACTGCACAGGGTGCTTTGACCGATATTGCCGCAGCACTGAACCGCTGCCCGGCGATCGCGGAAAAGCTGACCATAGTCTGGATCGGCGGCATGCCCTATCCCGCGGGCGGCGGAGAATTCAATCTGATGCAGGACGTGGCCGCCGCGCGTGTTGTGATAGCCTCGAAGGCCGCGGTGTGGCAGATCCCTGTCAACGTCTACTGCGCCATGGAGGTCACGATGGCGGAACTGGCCGGGCGCGTACGCCCCTGCGGCAAGGTAGGACGGTATCTTTACGAGCAAATGGAGGACTATAATCTCCACAGCGCGGAGCCCTATGAGCTGCGCAAAGGCGAAAACTGGTGTCTGGGCGATTCCCCAGTGGTCGGCGTGCTGCTCCAGTGCGGCTGGCGCGGTAACTTCCACACGGAAACAGCGCCCCGGATCGCGGACGATATGCGGTATCTGCCAAATCCGGGAGGAAAAGAGATCCGCGTCTATGACTTTGTGGACGTGCGCTTCATCTTTGAGGACATGTACGCCAAGCTCGCGCTCTGCAAGTCGTAAAGAAAACAAAAAAGCAAGGACGGACAGTTTTCGCAACTGTCCGTCCTTGCTTTATGCTGTTTTTCGTGTTTACTTCATTCGAAAACGGGGATCACGAGCCGCTGATCCCTAACGGAAAGGACCAACTCTCCCGGCTTTTCCGCGCGCACGACGGCCAAAGCCTCGCCGTAATAGGTGGTGAAGCTGCCGCTGTCATAGCGCTCCTCCGTGCGGGGCGCGGCGCTGCCGAAGCCGAGCAGCGTTCCGTTTTCCACACGGATCGAAAGGAGACGGTCGGCGTTGCGCTCGATGATGCCGTCGGCATCCTCGATGGCGACGGGCACATAGACGATCTCACCGGGACGCGCCGACTGCACCTCCGGGTGGAGGCCGATGTGCAGCTCACCCCTGGCCGAGCAAAGCGCGGAGCGGCCAAGCTCGCTGCCATGCTCGTCAAAGCTCACGGCCGTCAGCGTGCCGGGGGCATAGGACAGCTCAAACACGGCGCGGCAGTCCTCGACCGCCTTGTTCCCGGCGGACGCGCCGTTGAGCAGAAGCTCCACACGAGCGGCGCCGGTATAGACCTCCACGGTCGCTGTGCGCCCTTCGCAGCCCCGCCACGCCCATGAGGGGATCGCGTTGGTGCCGCGCCAGGCCGCCTTCGCAGGGGCTGCGTCATGATTGATCGGCTGCACACAGATCGCGGGCTTATTGAGTCGGCCCCAGACCGCGCTTGCCCAGAAGAGCTCGCCCGTCGGGTTGCCGAGGATGTCATAGGCGCCGCTGTCCGCGAGCAGCCAGGGGTAGGGCTTGTTGAAGCCCGCGCCGTCCGGCGTATAGGCCCAGGCGCCGATCCCGGCCTCGCCCAGATAGTCCCATGCCGTCCACATAAAGTCGCCGACCAGATACGGGAGCTCTTTCACCATCGCCCAGTTTTTCGGCAGATCCTGGGGGAAGGTCTCGCTGCCGACGACGACGCGGTCGGGATGCTTGTCCTTTTCCAGCAGATATCGGCCGGAGGCGTAGTTATAGCCCGCGATATCCAGCGCATCAAGCACGGGAGAGGTGATGCGGTCGGCGTCCTCGCCGTCGGCCGCGTGGTTCATCCCGGTGCCGACCATGGCGGTGATCTCGTTGAATTTGGTGCTGTTCATTTCACCGCTCTCCGCGCCGGGAATCGCGCTCTCCGCGCCGCCGTCTTCGCCGTAGAAGGGCTTGCCCTGGGCGCTTTGCAGGAGGATCGCGAGGTTGATGCCCGCTGTGACGGGGCGGGCGGGGTCGAGCCGATGCAGTGCGGCGACCATCTCCTTCGCCGCCTTGACGCCTTCATCCCAGGCCGGCTCGGAGACCTCGTTGCCGATGGAGTACAGCAGCACGGAGGGGTGGCTGAAGTCCCGCCGCACCAGGGCCTCGAGATCGTAGAAGTGGTTCTCCCGCCAATAGGCAGCATAGTCATAGGGATTCTTGTGGGAATACCACATATCCCAGCCCTCGTCCATGACGTACAGGCCGAGCCGGTCGCAGGCGTCGAGCAGCGCGCGGGAGCAGGGATTGTGCGCCGAGCGGATGGCGTTGAAGCCCGCCTCCTTCAGCTTCTTGACCCGGCGCAGCTCGCTCTCGTCAAAGGTCGCCGCACCGAGGACGCCGTGGTCGTGGTGCAGACAGCCGCCGCGCAGCAGTGTCTCTTTCCCGTTTACAAAGAGCCCTTTCGCGCTCCAGCTGATCGTACGGATACCGAAGGTGACTTCCGTTTCATCAAAGCCGTTCGTCACGCGGGCGGTATAAAGCGAGGGACTGTCCTCACTCCAGAGTTTCGCGTCGGGGATCGTCAGCGTGAAATCCGTGCCGCTGCCGTCGATTCCGTCCACTGTGAAGCGGATCTTCTTTTCGCTCTCCACGCGGATGACCGCCGGGTCAAGGGAAAGGGTGCTGACGCGCACGCTCTCCGGGGCGATGCTCTGCTTCGGCCCCATCCAGAGCCAGACCGGGCGGTAGATCCCCGCGCCGGAATACCAGCGGGAATCCGGCTGGTCGAGGTTTTCACACTCGACGCAGAGCACATTCTCCCCATCGATCAGGAAGGGATCCGCCTCAATGAAGAAGGGCAGATAGCCATAGGCCGTCCCGCCGGCAAACTGGCCGTTGAGATAAACCTTTGCGTTCTTATAGACGCCCTCGAACTGCAGCAGGACGTGCTCCGCCTGCGGGCGTGCAAAATGCTTTTCATAGCGGTAGCTCCCGCCGGGAAAGTAAGCGCCGCCGCTGCCGCTGGGCGCGTTTGCAGAGCGCTCGCCGTGCAGCATGGCGTCATGGGGGATGACGACGGCGCTGCCGTTGCAGGTCCAGTTGTCGCAGAAAGATACTCGTTTCATGGCGTCCTCCTTGTTACGGCAAAAAGGCAATGGACTTCATGTCCAGCGCGCCTTCGCCGGAAAAGTGCAGATACAGCGCTCCCTCGCCCGCCTCCGGACAGATGGCGGCTGTGAGCAGCTGCCAGACGGGGGAGGACAGGTCAAGTTCAATACTCCCAATGGGAAGCGAGCTGTCCTCGCGCTGCGAGATCGTCACGCTGCCGCGAAAGCTGCCCCGCAGCTCCAGCGCCAGCGCGGCAGATTCGGTGAAGCGGAAGTACTTATAGCCGACGACTGCCCTGTCGCGGATGTTGGTCACAAAGCTCAGGTTCTCCCGCTCGGTGACGCATATCTGCTCTTTCATGGCCGGGTCGGAATAGTCGATGGCGTTTTTCACCGTCGGGTCGGTGAGATGGCAGGCGATGGCCGCGGGATAGACGCCCGAGGCCGCCAGCGCCCCGCCGTTGAGGCCGCAGCTGGTGATCTCCGCCTGGGGGATGCTGCCGTCCGGAAGAAGCTCCACCCGCTCGGCGCAGCCCTGACGGGAAAACTCCGTGCCGTTGGTCTGCCGATGGTAGAAGATATACAGCGCATCGCCAATCTCCACCAGTCCGCCGTGGTTATTGCCCAAGGGATAGACCGGCGTTTCTCTGCCGTTCAGCCCGATGTCGCCGTTGGAGACAATCGTTCCGCCGTAACAGAAGCCGCCGTCCGGCCGGTCGCTGACGGCATAGCAGAGCTCGTGGCTCTTGTGGCTGGAATAGACAAAGTAATATCTCCCACGAATCTTGCGGATCGAGGAAGCCTCAAAGAAGCCATGGCCCTCGAAGCCAGTGCCCGCAGTGTGGTGCCCGCCGGGAATCAGCGGACGGGGCAGCTCTTTCGCCGTCAGCATGTCCTTCTCCAGCTCCACGACCATGGAATCCTCGCCGAACTTCGTCGAAAGCATCCCGCGGATGGCCCGCTGATCCTCCTCCGGCATCGCGGCGATCTCCTCCTCCGTAAACTGCGGGAGGATCAGCTCCTTTTCGCAGGCGGGAGCAAAGCCGTAGTAGAGATAGACCCGCCCGTCGTCGTCCGTCAGCACAGCTGGGTCGAACACCATGCCCTCCTGCACGGTCTTGCCGCCCAGGATCTCGGGCGGATAGTGCACATGGCCGTAGAAGGAGAAGGGGCCGGCCGGATCGTCGCTGACGGCGACGCCGATCTCGGGATAGAAGGAAAAGCAGTAATAGAGATAATACCTGCCGTCCGGGCCCTGCGTCACGTCCGGCGCCCAGAGCTGCAGGGTGTCGTCCGCGTTGGACGGGTCCTGCGTGCGCAGATAGCTCACGCCCTCGTTGCGCCAGTCACGCAGATCATCCACCGGGGCCGACCAGACCTGATAGTGCTGCTCGCAGTAGACTTTTCCGTTTGCCCGGTCGTGGGAGCCGTAGATGTATACGCGGTCGCCGAAAACATGGGGCTCTCCGTCGGGGATGTATTCCCACAGCGGGAGATAGGGATTGAATACCTGTTCCATCATGTACTCCTTTTCAAACGTTCGTTTCGAAGGGCTTGGCCGGGATCCCGGCGGCGTTGAACAGTTTCGCGGTAAAGAACGGTGTCCGCGCATAGCGGATAGTGACGGCGCTGCCGCAGCTGCGGAGGATCAGGCTGTCGCCGTCAAGCACCGCGCCGCTTGCCGCAACGCGTTTGCCATCCGCGCCCAGCAGCTCCAGCGTCTCGAACAGATCGCCGTCCAGATACAGCCCCTCCGCGTGGGCAAAGTGAAGGAAAAGGTCGCCGTCTCTCTTTTCTGTCCGCAGCAGCTCCGGCGCGTCGCACAGGAGGTCTTTGCCGTATACGTGCCCAAACGCCAGCAGCGCCAGACGCTGGCCGATCGGCTTTTTCTCCTTCGGGTGGATGTCCCACTGCATACCGGCGTCCCCGCTGGTCGTCATCCAGGTATTGGGTACGGTCTTGCTGACCTGCTCCTGCTGACGGCGGAGCAGGGGATATGTCTTGCCGCTGGCAATGAGCCACTCCTCAAAGGGCGCGAGCTGCACGAACAGGAAGGGCAGCTCCTCTCCCCAGAGATCCCGCCAGCAGCGGATCATCTGCGAGAACACCGTGGCGTAGACCTCCGGATGGCGGTCGTCGCTCTCGCCCTGATACCAGATCACGCCGCGAAGAGAATACGGCGCGACAGTCTTGAGCATATGGTGATAGAGCGCGCCGGGATTCTGCTCGCTTTTGGGACCGTAATTGACCAGCTCGGTCGCATCCTTTACCCCGGCCATCGCAAGGATCTGCTGGGCAAAAGCTGCCTGCTCTTCACGACTGAGTCCGTCCCGCATCGTCTTGATATTCATGGGATCCTCGAGCATGGTGGTGCGGTTGTTGTTGGGGTTTGCCCGGAAGCCCGCTTCATAGGCGTTCAGGTCACGGGGCTGGTTGTCCTCATATTCCCTCAGCCACACGTCGCCCTCGGTGTTCTTCAGATACGCGGGGTCTGTCCAGGCGGAAGCCATGGTCCCGCCCCAGTTGCAGCCGATGATACCGACGGGCACGTCCAGCTCTTCTCCGATCCGGTCGGCGAAATACCAGCCTACGGCCGAGAAATAGCCCAGATCCTCCGGCGTCGCCCTGCGCCAGAGACCGAACCGGGAATAGTCAAAATCCTTCTCCTCGCCGTCATAGGCGATCTCCGGCACGTCGAAGAACCGGGTATCCCGGAATTTACCCGCGGAGAGCACCGCGTCATAATCCCGGTCAAACTTCATGTGAAATTCCATATTGCTCTGCCCGCCGGCAAGCCAGACCTCGCCGATGGCAATATCCGTCAGCTCGATCTGCTCGCTGCCGCTCTTAATCCGCAGAACGCTTCCGACGCCTGCCTCCTGCGGCGGCAATTCCAGCATCCAGCTTCCGTCCGCATCCGCGCAAACGGAGACACTTGCGGCGTCGAGTACAGCCGTCACCCGGGTATTCGGTTCCGCCGTTCCCCAGATGCGAATGGGCTTGCTTCGCTGCAGGATCATGTGGTTTTGAAACACCTTTGCGACAGAAAGCATACTAACTACCCTCCTTTGTTCCGGAATAGTTTTTCACTCTCTTATCATACCCGAAAAGCAGCCGCGCGTCAAAGCAGGGGATTCTCTGATTTGCAAAGAAAAAAGCGAAAATCATCCGGGAATGCTTTGAAACAAAAAACGATGCGGGAGCCATTGCCCGCCATAGCATTTCAGCCATTGACCCGAGACGAAAAATCCCCCGGGGGATGAGCGTTTGCTCATTCCCCGGGGGATCTCTTTTCATACGGAACGCTTTTGGTGTAAAGCTGGTGCAGGCAAGGGCAGCCCTAAGCCGAAAAGCGCCTGTTTCTCATGGCTTTTTCGCCTGAGATCAGTACATGCCGCCCTGATGCTCCATGGTTTCTCAAGATGGCATAAAAGTTGATAAAACACATAAAAACGAATTATAAAAAGCATAAATGCGGATGAATAGTTAAAAAAGTGAGAAGCGGACCTTACGCATTTCTACGAAAATCTACGGGTCTCTACGGGCAAAATGCGTGAAAACCTGCGTAAAACACACTTAATATCAATCCGTCACATACTAAGCGCTTCATGGAAGGCGTGCTCGACGAAATCGTAATCGGAGTGCGTATGCAATCCTCCTCATGATTGATAGTAGGGACGATTTGTTTGTCCCTCCATGAATATTATGAGGAAAAAGCGAAAAAGCAGGCTAATGGCATGACAGGTCGATTTCAAAAAACATGACAGCGGGACACAAGTACGGATGGACGGATGATTTCAGTCGCTGCACTTTTTTGAAAAGGCCGGGCAGATAAGACCGCCCTTGAAGAGAATAAAAGTCCCTCTTGCACATATGATAAAGTTGTGATAGAATTCTGATAGAAAAGGAGGGGTCAAGATGATCAATATTCGTCCGGTATCCGATCTGAGGAACAAGTATCCGGAGATTGAGGAAGAAGTCATGAGCACAGGCGCGCCGGTCTTTCTCACAAAGAACGGTTACGGTTCTATGGTGGTCATGAGTCTGGAGCAGTATTCGGCTCTGACAGACGGCATTGAGCTGGCCTTGGATGAGGCAGATAAAGCCGCTGCCATGTCCGACGTGCGTTACACAGCCGATGAAGTGTTCAGCCGTGTGCGGAAAGGCGTTCATGGACAGAAGGCATTATGAACTGCGGATCCTTCCGCTGTTTGAGGAACAACTGAGTGAGACGGTTTTTATATCTCTGAGCGGCTGAAAAACCCTATCGCCGCGGACAACTTCATTGATGCGGTCGAGGCCGCAATCTATGAACGCCTGCAAGCGCCGGAAGCTTTTCAGCCCTTTCCATCCAAGCGGGACCGTGAACATACCTACTATGCGATTCCGGTAAAGAACTATTTCGTATTCTATGTTGTGATCGGAAATGTCATGGAGGTTCGAGCGCTCGTATATAATCGGCGGGATCTATCAAAAATCATATAATCAATCGTAAAAGAGAACGGACTCAATATTGTTTGCGCTGGTACAGATGTGCAGATGATTGTGAGGCCGTTTTTTTCATAAAGTTCGCAGAATGCCAAACTATCTGTTCGTGTGGGGCATAGTGAAAAAAGCTGTGTTATAATCTTTTTAATATATTATTGAAGTCAAGCTGAGAAAGGAGGGCTGCGGCATGCCCGTCAGGAGCAGTCAAATCCGGAATAACATCTATGGCTTTCTTTTGCTGTTTTTCGTATCGCTTTATTCAGTTGATCTATGATTTCACATTGACGCATTTCACTGCGGGAAATATACGACAAGCTGATGATCTGATAGAGCAAATCACCATTACCAGGCTTTTCTTTGAGAACGGTCAATACTTCATTTACACGATCCAAGAGCTTTCGCGTTTTTGACAGCCGCTCCAACCGACGTTCAATCCGGCGGTCATCCATTCCGATTGCAGCATCAACCCTGCTGAGTAGAGCATCAATATCTTTCAACGGAACATCCAGCTCAGCCGCGATGGTATCCACTTCACAGTCGAGCTGCCGGAGAATGTTTCGATAATTCTTCAGCAAGAGTTCAGTATTGTGATAGGCCTTCTTCTTAATTAAATGCCATTTCTCTATCTTCTTTTTCAGAAAGCTCTTGCTCACACGGGATCTGAATTCCGCGGTCATTCAGGAAAGAGAAAACAGCTTCCGTTTGCGACACGAATTTCTTTTGATGGGGATTCATTAAAGATGCTCCTTGTATTATAGAGTAGTAG
>DJYJ01000051.1:8288-10177 GCA_002450075.1 Clostridiales bacterium UBA6981 | reverse complement strand
GGCGCGATCTCCGGCGTCATCGGTGCCTTCTTCTATGAGCAGTCGCCCAACTTCGCCCCCCTGCCCGCCATCCTGATCCCGCTGGGCTGCTGCCTGCTGGGCTCGCTGTTGATGGGTCTGCTCTACTGTTTCCTGACGGTCACCCTGCGCGCCAACCAGAACGTCACCGGTCTGGCCCTGACCACCTTCGGCGTGGGCTTCGGCAACTTCTTCGGCGGCTCCCTCATCAAGCTCTCCGGCAGCGACCTGCCCTCCGTCATCCTCTCCGCCACCAGCAACGCTTTCCGCACTTCTCTGCCCATCGCCGAGAAGGCCGGGGTCTTCGGCAAGCTCCTGCTGTCCTACGGTTTCCTGGCCTATATCGCCGTGATCATTGCGCTGACGGCCGCCTACATCCTCAAGCACACCCGCGTGGGTCTGCATCTGCGCGCCGTGGGTGAAAACCCCAACACCGCCGACGCCGCCGGCATCAATGTCTCCAAGTATAAATACATCGCCACATGCACCGGCTCCATGATCGCGGGCCTGGGCGGCCTGTATTACGTGATGGATTACGCCTCCGGCGTCTGGACCAACGACGCCTTTGGCGACCGCGGCTGGCTCGCCATCGCGCTGGTCATCTTCACGGTCTGGCGTCCCAACGTGGGCGTGCTGGCCTCCTTCCTCTTCGGCGGACTGTACATTTTGCATATGTACATCCCCTCCGGTATGAACCTGGCCGTCAAGGAGCTCTACAAGATGGCCCCCTATGTGGTCACGATCATCGTGCTGGTGCTCTCCTCCATGCGCAACAAGCGCGAGAACCAGCCCCCCGCCTCCCTCGGCCTGGCCTATTTCCGAGAGGAACGATAAACTCTCCAAACTGCTCTGCCTGTAGACAAACCCATGTGGCCAAGCTTGGACTCGCATGGGGAGAGCTCGAGAGGGGATTGGTTATTCCCTCTCGAGTTTGATTCACACAAAAATGGGAACTTTTTCGGAAGTTCCCATTTTTGTGCCTCAAGCTGTCGACACTTTGTCGATAGCTTGAGGCTGTTTTTGCTCTTGCAAAAACAGCCTCTGTTGTATATAATGGGAAAATCCGGGCAACCGGGAAATATGCGTGTCCTTCGGGGCACCGAGAAAGGACGAGTGCCAATGAAACGCCAGAAAATCGCTGGTATCTACGCGGACGCGGACAGCTTCGGCGGGCAGGAGCTCACCGTTTGCGGCTGGGTGCGTACCGTGCGCGACATGAAAAACTTCGGCTTTATCGAGCTGAACGACGGCAGCTGCTTCAAGTCTCTGCAGGTTGTGTTTGAGAGGGGCAGCCTCAACAATTACGACGAGATCGCACATCAGAACGTTGGCGCGGCATTGATCGTCCACGGGACCCTGGTTCTGACCCCGGACGCCAAGCAGCCCTTCGAGCTGAAAGCCGACGCCATCACCGTGGAGGGCGTCTCCACGCCGGATTATCCCCTGCAGAAGAAGCGCCACAGCGTGGAATTTCTGCGCACGATCCAGCATCTGCGCCCCCGCACCAATCTCTTCTCCGCCACCTTCCGCGTGCGCAGCGTCGCGGCCGCGGCGGTGCATGAGTTCTTCCAGGATCGCGGCTTTGTCTATGTCCACACGCCCATCATCACCGGCTCCGACGCCGAGGGCGCCGGGCAGATGTTCCGCGTGACCACCCTGGACCCCAACAACCCGCCCCGCAAGGAGGACGGCAGCGTCGATTTCAGCCAGGACTTCTTCGGCAAGCCCACCAACCTGACCGTCTCCGGTCAGCTCAACGCCGAGAACTTTGCCATGGCCTTCGGCGATGTGTATACCTTCGGCCCCACCTTCCGCGCCGAGGTCTCCTACACCCAGCGCCACGCCGCCGAGTTCTGGATGATCGAGCCGGA
>DJYJ01000051.1:0-8252 GCA_002450075.1 Clostridiales bacterium UBA6981 | reverse complement strand
CGAGCCGGAGATGGCCTTTGCCGACCTGTACGACTATATGGACACCGCCGAGGCGATGGTCAAGTATATCATCAACCGCGTCCTGGAGCGCTGCCCCCAGGAGATGCAGTTCTTCAACTCCTTTGTGGATAAAGGCCTGCTGGACCGGCTGCACAACGTGGTCTCCAACGAGTTCGGCCGCGTCAGCTATACCGAGGCGGTGGAGATCCTGCAAAAGAGCGGCAAGAAGTTCGATTACCCCGTTCAGTGGGGCATCGACCTGCAGACCGAGCATGAGCGCTATCTCACCGAGGAGGTCTTCAAAAAGCCGATCTTCGTCACGGACTATCCGCGCGAGATCAAGGCCTTTTACATGCGCCTCAACGACGACGGAAAGACCGTCGCGGCGGCGGACTGCCTTGTCCCCGGCGTCGGCGAGATCATCGGCGGCAGCCAGAGAGAGGAGCGTCTGGGCGTGCTCGAGGCGCGCATGGACGAGCTGGGACTGAAGAAAGAGGACTACTGGTGGTATCTCGACCTGCGCCGCTACGGCAGCTGCCGCCACGCGGGCTTCGGTCTGGGCTTTGAGCGCATGGTGATGTACCTCACGGGCGTGTCGAACATCCGCGACGTGGAGCTGCACCCGCGCACGACCGGCAACGCCGATTTTTAAGAAAAACAACAAAAGAGCACCCCGTCACGGGGTGCTCTTTTTGTTTAAAAACGTCTCAGCCGTAGCTGAACAGCTGCGCGGCGTAAAGCGCGCCGTCCCGCTCGGTGATAAAGAGACGGACGTTGTTTTCCGTCCTCACCGTGCCCGCCAGCCCCAGCGTGTCGACCGCGAAGCTGAAATCACAGAGATATTCCCCCTCGGCAAGACGCATACAGGCGTTGGGGCGAAACGCGACGATCTCATTTTTCCGGTTGTGCGACCAGACGAGCCCCTTGCGCGCGCTGACCATGCGCTCATACAGATCGCTCCCCTCCAGCAGGAAGGGGAGGATCTTGCGGTAATTGCCGCCGACCGCGTCCCGCCGCGTGCCGAGAAAGGCCACATAGGCCTCGCAGAAATCGCCCGCGAAGCTCTCGAGCCGCTCCCGCTCGCTCTCGCTGCAGCTGTTTGCAAGCGCTTCCGCCGCGACGCGCGAAAAGTCCGCGTCCGGGGAATATTCCGTTCCGTCCGGAGCGATCACGGTAAACGCCGCCCATGCGGGGCAGCGCTCCGCCGTATAGGTGACGAAGGCCGGCAGCGCATAACCAGCCTCGGCGAGATAGCCCAGCGCCTCACAGCCGTAAGAGCGTGCGCTGATATACGACGCGTCGAGCGGCCTGCCGCCGCAGACGACCGAAAAGCCCTCCGGCACCGTCAGCGTCCGGGAGACGGGATCGCCGAGAAGGGAAAGATCGCACGTGTCGATGCGCCAGCGCCTGACGCCCAGCGCGTCCGGATCCTGCGGCGAGAGCGCGACGCGCCCGACGACCTTTTCTCCCGCGAGGAGCGTATAGACGGCGACATCGTCCCCGTTCCCGCCCGGACACGCGCGGAAGGAAAGCTCCTCCGCCAGAAGGGGGGCTGCACGGTCGGCAAAAAGCTCGTCGGGCGGGAAGAGCGTCTCGTCAAAGGCGGCGAGCCGCGCATCCGCGCCTGCGCGGAGCTGCGCCTCGTCAAGGGTCTCGACCCAGGCGCGCATCGCCTCATCCGGACCCCTGGACGCGGCGTAGACCAGATAAAGATGCAGCGCGGCGAGCACGGCGAGCAGCAGCGCGAAGAAGACCAGCGCATAGAGCAGCATGACGCGGCCGAAGGAACGTTTCTTTTTCTCCGCCATCACGAGCCCTCCTTCGGCATCACCAGAAAGACGTCGGGCACCGGCCGCGGGCGGAAAAGGGAGGTGCGGTTGTTGAGATACTTCCCGTCGTACCACAGCAGCGAGGAGGTCCCCCCGTCAAGATTACAGGCGTTTTCGGCGCCGTAGCGCTGCATGATCCCGGCCATGTCGGCGATCGTGGCGCCCAGACTCAAAACCTGGCGTCCGTCGATGACCAGCAGCAGGATCGTCCCGTCGGCGCGCTGACCGATGGCCGAGCGGGGATTGACCTCGCTTTTAAGCGTCTCGGGATCCGTCATCACGCCGTCCGCGATCAGCACCGGGCCGAAGCACACGCCGTACTGGATGTCCGCTGCGCGGATCTCATCGATGCTTTTGAGCCCCACGTGCAGGCGGCTTTCCCGGTCAAGCCCGACAAAGCCCTTGCCCACGCCGCGTCCGGCGCTGTAAAACTCACCCTCATAGACCACGAGACTGTCCGGCGAGGCGCCGTTGCCCTGACCGCCCTCGTCCAGAAAGCCGCCGGCGTTGATCGCGGCCACCGCACCGAAGCGCTCGGCAAAATCACCCACAGTAAGGCCCCTCACACCGAGACTCGACGGCACACAGCCGACGATGACCTGCGCAGGATCGGGTACGATCAGCATATAGCCGGAATAGCCCCGGCCGAAGACCGGCTCGACGCGGACGCCGTTTTCATCCTCTGCGGCCGGGACGGCGATCAGCTCTGCCTCCTCCCGAGCCGCTGCCGTTTCGGCGGCTTTTGCGTCCGGCGCGCTCTCCGCGGCTGGAGCGGCGGGAGCGTCATAGAGCAGCGAGACAAGCGGGGCGGTCACGCTATGGGCGCGCAGCGCGGCGGCGCAGCGCTCCTTTGCCTGCGCAGAGGGGCCGCGGAGGATCACCAGCGACACGCAAAAGAGCGCCACGGCGAGCATCAGCGCCGTCTCGAAAACGAGCAGCAGCACCCTTCCTGCGGCGGAGGGCCGTGCGGCAGTCGCCGGCACCCCCTCGTTTGCAGTTTTCTGAAAGTTGTTCACCACAACCCATTCCTTTTGTGATAGAATAAAAATATTCTATCAAAAGAGAGCCTGCTTGTAAAGAAAACACAGGGCGAAAGGACACGGGCCATGAAAGCAATCGCGGCGGCGAAAGGAAAACAGAAAGCGCTCCTGGCAGCGGCTGTGCTGCTCGTTCTTGCGGCCGCGGCGCTCCTGGCGCGGCAGCTTTTGACCGTGCGCATCGGCGACAGGCGCTATCCGCGCGCAGATGTGATCGACGCGCGCGGGGAGCTTTTGAGCTGTGAGCAATATGACGCGGCGGCGAACAGCACGTCCGTGATCCGCTGGAGTGTTCCGATCGGCGGAGATCGCTTTGACAGCTTTTCCCAGGAGCTTGTCCTCTCCGCCCTGCCGGAGAGCGAGATCGACAGACTCGCCTATTTCCCGGCTCTCCGCCATGTCGACGCGGAGAGCTGCGCGGACTATCCCGCCCTCGC
Source organism: Clostridiales bacterium UBA6981 (assembly GCA_002450075.1). Lineage (GTDB taxonomy): Bacteria > Bacillota > Clostridia > Oscillospirales > Oscillospiraceae > Limivicinus. The sequence continues at coordinate 4,949 of DJYJ01000051.1, read as the reverse complement.
CGCGGCCGCGGTACGCTTTCCCGCGGTGGCCTTTTCCTGGCATGTGCCGACGGCGGACGGCGCCGTGGACGGCAACAGCACCGCGCTCGCGGTCAAAACGCTGTCCTGCGACGAGCTTACGGCCCTGCTCCCGCTCCTGCCGCGGCTCGAGACAGTCGATCTCGCGGCCGCGCCGCTTGAGGAGGCGGAGATCGACGCGCTCACGGCAGCCTGGCCGGAGCTGCGCTTCCGCTATCCGGTGGACGTGTGGGGCACGGCGGTCATGAGCGATGCAAGCGAGCTGACGCTTGGCGCGGGAGCGGCGGGCGACGCCGAGGCGCTGAAAAAGGCGCTCGGACGCCTCCACGCCCTGCAGCGCCTGGATCTGCGCGGCGCAGAGCTGTCCCCGGTCGAGCTCAAAGCGCTGCTCCCGCTCTGCCCGGCGGACACAAGCTATGACATCTTTCTGTTCGGCCGGACCTTTTCCGCCGACAGCGAGGAGCTCGATCTCAGCGGCACGCCTGTATCCGACACAGCCGGGATCGAGGCGGCGGTCTCGCTGATGCCAAAGCTGAAAAAGGTCGTGATGTGCGACTGCGGCCTGTCCGACGAGGAGATGGACGCCCTTGACCGGAAATATGACGGGGTGCGCTTTGTCTGGACGGTATATTTCAGCCTCTACTCGCTGCGGACGGACGAGACGGTCTTCTGCGCCTCCAACCTGCGCAGCCGGGGCTTCGTCGCGCCGCACGTCTCCAGCGAGGAGCTTGCGCCGCTGCGCTATTGCCGAGATCTGATCGCGCTCGACCTCGGACACATGTTCTTCACGGATCTGGATTTTCTGAAGGATATGACCCATTTGAAATACCTGATCCTGGTGGAGGAGCGCTTTCACGACATCTCGGTGCTCGGCGGACTTGAGGAGCTGGAGTATCTGGAGCTGTTCAACAACACCATTGACGACCTCTCGCCGCTGCTGAACTGCAAAGCATTGCGGCATTTGAACGTTGGCTATACCCGCGGCTACGATCCCGCGCCGCTCTATGAAATGACCTGGCTCAAGCGGCTGTGGTATCCGGGAAACCGGCTCGGTAAGGAGGCCTGCGGCACGCTTCGGGAGGCGCTGCCGGATACGGTGTGCTTCCTGCCGAGCTATGACAAGGACGGCTCGACGGGAGGCGGCTGGCGCACGGACGAGGCGTATTATGAAATGAGAAATGTTTTTGGCATGTTTTATCAGCCCGGCGGGACGGGAACGGGGAAAAACGAATGAAGTTAAAAAAACTATTGGCATTTTTGCTCGCGGCATGCCTTCTCCTGCCGCTGAGCGCCCGCGCGGAGGCCGCGGCGCTGCCGGACGAGACGCCCGAGACCGGGGAGGAGGACGAGATCTTCGCCACGGCCGGCTTCGGCGGCGCGGTCGATCGCTATCTGGCCGAAAAGGGTCTGGACAGAGGACAGATCCTGATCGGCTGGCAGGATGTGGAGAGCGGCGTGACGTGGTACCGCGGCGCAGACGTGCTCATGGACGGCTCCAACACCTACCGGCTGCCGCTGTGCATGCTCTACGCCGACTATGTCGCGGAGGGACGTATGACCCGCGAGGACAAGGTCGGCCCGTATGTGCTCGAGCGGGCGGTCGAGGCCGTGCTGACCTCGGCCAGCCCCAACCCCGCGCAGGCGCTGCGCAACGGCGTGTCGAGCAGTCACCGGGAGTACCGCGCCGCCATCGCGCAGAATTGCGGCATGGAGCTTGAGACGATCCCCGACGCCTATTTTTCCGCGAACCAGTTTTTCCCCCGCTTTCTGATCGGGACGCTGCGCACGTTGTGGGACAACAGTGAAAAATACGGCTGGGTGACCGACTGCCTCAGACAGAATCAGCCGGACCGCGGCTTCGGCCTCTATCGCGGGGATTACGAGCTCGTCCATATCATCGGCCGGGAGGGGATCACCTATTGTGATACCGGCATCGTCTACGCCGGGCGGCCTTTCCTGCTGACCGTGCTGACCAGCGGCGTGGCGGACGCCGAGCGGGAGGTCGGCGAGATCGCCCGCCTTGCGATGGACTATGCCGAATATCTCGCGGCGCACCCCGGCGTGACGCCCATCGCGCCCGAGCCCCCACCCGAGCCGGAGACGATCCCGGAGACTGCCCGGACGCAGCCCGGCGCTGTGCCACAGGAGAGGACCTATCACTTTGACGCCGACTTCTCACAGGAGACGCTCGGCGAGGTGTTCGAGCGCTATCTGGCCGCCAAAAAGCTGCCCAAAGGCAGCATTGCCATCGGCTGGTGCGATCCGGAGAGCGGCGAGGAGTGGTATTTCGACGGCGATACCTTCATGGAGGGCGCGAGCACCTATAAGCTGCCGCTGGCCATGATCTATGCCGACAAGATCGCCGCCGGGGAGCTGACGGAGGAGAGCAAGGTCGCGCACTATGTGCTGCGCGATGCCCTTGAGGTGCTGATCGTCAACTCCAGCAACGCGGCCGGCCGGGTGCTGAGCCGGGAGCTCGGCGTGGGCATCACGGAATACCGCAGTCTGCTTGCGCAGTACAGCGGTCTCGGCGAGGCTGAGCTGCCGGAGCGCTATTACCGCGGCAATCAGTTCTCCCCGCGCTTTCTGATCGGCACGCTGCATACGCTTTATGACAATGCCGACAGGTATGCGCTCGTCCTTGACTTTATGAAGCAGGCGCGCTCCGAGGGCTATTTCGGCCTGTACAGCGGCGGGATCGAGGTCGCGCACAAGTACGGCTCCGACGTGGGCTATGTGTGCGACAGCGGCATCATCTACACCGAGCACCCCTTCCTGCTGAGCGTGATGACCCACAATCTCGGCAGCGCGCAGGTCATCCTCGGCCAGCTCGCGCGGATCGCGATGGATTATGCCGAATACCTTGCCGCGCAGGAGCCCGAGCCGGAGCCCGAGCCGACGGAGGAGCCGGCGGACGCACCGGCGCCGGGTCCGTCTTTTGAGCCGGCGGACGGCGCGAAGGAACCGGAAGCGGCCGCGCCGCAGCCGGCCGCGGCCGACGGGAACGCGTCGGGGCTGAGGGTGCTGCTTCTGCCGATCGCGGGAGCGGAGCTGGTCCTGGCCGGGACGCTCATACTGCTGCTCCGGCGGCGAAAAGAATAGGAAAAAGAGAAAGAGGCTTCACGCGAATTTACGCGCAAAGCCTCTTTCTTTTTTCCCGCGGACGCGGTACAATCAGATCATACTATCGGAACGAAGGAGGGAGCGCGCATGGACGAAGAAAAGACGCCCGTTTCCGGCAGTACGGAAGCCGCTCCGAAAGCAATAAAACAAAAAAAGGGCAGAAATCGTGCGGCGTGGCTGCTGCTCGCCGTCGCGCTTGCGCTGCTTGTCGCCGTGGTGAAGATCTTCACCGTCCGGATCGGCTCGGGACTGGCGCTTTATACGGACGTGGCCGACGTACGCGAGCGCGCCGTCAGCTGCGAGGAATACGACGAGGCGATCGCCCGCCGTCCTGACGCGGTGATCCGCTGGAGCGTGCCGATCGGAGATGCGCGCTTTGACAGCTTTGCCGAAGAGATCACGCTCGCCTCCCTGCCGGAGGACGAGGTCGGCCGTCTGCGCTATTTCCCGGCGCTGGAGACCGTCGACGCGCGTGATTGCGCCGACTATGCCGCTCTCGCCGCCGCGGCGCGGCAGTTCCCGTCGCTGCGCATTCTCTGGAGCGTGCCGTCGACCGACGGTGAGATCGACGGCAGCACCGATACGCTTGCCGTCCGCACGCTCGGCGTGCAGGAAATCGAGAAGCTGCTCCCCCTGCTGCCGCGGCTGAAGGAGATCGACCTGCGCGAAAGCACACTGTCTGACGCCGAGACCGACGCCTTTGCCGCTGCGCACGACGAGCTGACCGTGCGGTTTACCGTTCCGCTCTGGGGCATGGAGATCCCGGGCGGGAGCGAAACGCTGCGTCTGCCCGCGGGGGCGGGGGGCGACGCGGAGGAGCTGTACGCCGCGCTGGGGCGGCTCACAAAGCTGAAAAAACTCGACCTGCGCGACTGTGACCTGACGCCGTCCCAGCTCGCGCGCATCCTTGCGCTGTGCGGCGGCGTCGAGATGGACTATGTGATCCGCCTCGGCGGCTGCACCTTTACCGCAGACGCGGAGGAGATCGACATCAGCGGCTCCTATATCGACGACCTCGACGAGGTGCGCGCGGCGGTCTCGCTGATGCCAGGCCTGAAAAAGGTCGTGATGAGCGACTGCGGTGTCTCCGACGAGGAAATGGACGCGCTCGACCGGGAATACGAGGACGTCCGCTTTGTCTGGACGGTGCACTTTAATATCTATTCCCTGCGCACGGACGCGACCTTCTTCTGCGCGGCCGACGTGCCCTTCCTCAACTATGACGCGCCGGTTTTGAACGACGCCCAGCTCTACCCCGTGCGCTACTGCCGCGACATGATCGCGCTCGATCTGGGGCATATGTGGATCGAGGATCTGTCCTTCCTCTACAACATGCCGCATCTGAAATACCTGATCCTGGTCGGCGGACGCTTCCACGACATCACGCCGATCGGCTCGCTGGAGGATTTGCAGTATCTCGAGATCTTCCAGACCAACCCCTGGGACATCAGCCCGCTTGTAAACTGCAAAAAGCTGGAGCATCTGAACATGTGCTACTGCTTCGGCTTTGACCTCTCTCCGCTCAAGGAGATGAAGCAGCTCAAGCGTCTCTGGTGGGCCGGTCTCGGCCCGATCCGCGGCGCCGAGCTTGTAGAGGCGCTTCCCGACACCCAGGTCTACTGCCCCTTTGAGGATCCGCAGGGGTCGACGGGCGGCGGCTGGCGCGAGGACGAGGCGTACTACGAAATGCGCGATCAGTTTGCCATGTACTATCAGCCCGGCGGAACGGGCATCCATTAAAAAAGAAGGAGCCTGAGGCTCCTTCTTTTTTAGTTTCTAGTTTCTAGTTTCTAGGTAAACGCTGATTA
>DJYJ01000029.1 GCA_002450075.1 Clostridiales bacterium UBA6981 | reverse complement strand
ACTTTTAATAGTTAGTCTTTCAAACAAGCTGTTTGACCGACTCTCCTTCGAGCAGGCTGCCGCTGATCAGCAGGTGTTCGGGAGGCGTCGTGCGCGGATTCTCGATCCGCTCGATCAGTCTTCCTGCGGCCGTTCTTCCAAGCGCTTCGGTCCCCTGCCGCCAGGTCGTCAGTTTCGGGCTGACCACCTGGGAAAGGCCGAGGCCGTCGTAGCCGACGACGGAGATGTCCTCCGGGATCTTCAGCCCGGCCTCGATGATCGCGTTGTAGCCGCCGATATAGGCGTAGTCGTCGGGATAGAGGATGCAGCTTGGCCGCTGCGGCAGGGCAAGCAGCTTTTTCGTCGCCGCGAAGCAGCCTTTGGTCTCGTGATACTCGCAGGCGACCACATATTCCTCCGGCACCTCAAGCCCGAGCTCGCCGCAGGCGCGGTAAAAGCCCGTCAGGCGCCGCTCGGTCACCGCGGTGGGATTGCCGTGGATATAGGCGATGCGGCGATGGCCCTTTGCATACACATAGCGCACCAGCTGATCGACGCCGTTCATGTTGTCAGACAGGACCGCCATGCGGTTGTCATAGGCGTGGTCAAGCGTGACCACCGGCACGTCGGAGTAGACCAGTTCCTGCACCATGGGATCGAAAAAGTCGGCGCAGATGATCGCGACGCCCTCGACGCGGCGATAGCGCGCGTGCTGCAGATAGCTTGCCTTCGTGTGGCCGACGTCGCAGTTGATGAACGTGATGTCATAGCCGCAGCGCTCGGCCTCCGTGCGGAAGCTGTTGAGCGTCGAGGCGAAATACTCGTGCATGAAGCCGCTGTTCTGCAGGTCGGCGAACAGGATGCCGATGTTGTAGGTCCGGTTGGTTTTGAGCGCTCGCGCCATCGCGTTGGCCGTGTAGCCCATTTCCTTTGCCGCAGCCATCACGCGCTCGCGCGTCGCCTCGCCGATGTCCTGCTGTCCGTTCAGCGCTTTGCTGACCGTGGCGACGGAAACACCGCACGCCTGTGCAATGTCTTTCATCGATACCACGGTAGTCGCCCCCTTAAACGTTTTCGTATTTTAAAAATATCGTATCCTGCTCAAAAAAGCAAGTTCTCTTTGTCAAAAAATGACCGTTCCGGATATTTTTGTCGTTCTTATACAGATGACCGATGTATTTTTTGTTGAAATTCTCTAAACATCGATCGTGACGTCCGCAATCCCTCCTGTTTTTTGTGCTTTCTGTTGATTTCTTTTGAAAAAGACCTTGCATTTTCCGCTTAAATCCGTTACTTTATTGAACAGGAGCGCTACGTAAACGATTTCGACAAAGAGGGAGCCGATCATGCAGTACGGATATTTTGACGATGCCAGAAAGGAATATGTCATCACGACGCCGCGCACGCCGCTGCCCTGGATCAACTATCTCGGCAGCGAGGATTTCTTTGCGCTCTGCTCGAACACGGCCGGCGGCTATGCGTTTTACCGCGACGCTCGTCTGCGCCGTCTGACGCGCTATCGCTACAACAACTGCCCCCTCGATTCCGAGGGCTTTCATCTTTATATCAAGGACGGCGAGAGCGTCTGGAACCCCGGCTGGCAGCCCGTACAGGAGGAGCTTGACCGTTACAGCTGCCGCCATGGGCTGGGCTATACGGTCATCGAGGGCGGGAAGGACGGCCTTTGCGCCCGGCAGGAGCTGTTCGTCCCGCTTGGGGACAACTGTCTGTTGATGCGCGTGACGCTGCGCAACGACAGCGGCAGGGAGAAGACCGTAAGCGCGTTTTCCTATCTGGAATTCTGCCTCTGGGACGCGATGGACGACTCCTCAAACTTCCAGCGCAACTATTCCACCGGCGAGGTCGAGGTCGTCGGCAGCGCGATCTATCACAAGACCGAATACCGCGAGCGGCGAGACCACTATGCCGTCTTCTGGGCCGACCGGCCGTGCAGCGCCTTTGACACCGCCCGCGACGCCTTCATCGGCGTTTACGGCTCCCCCGCCCGCCCCGCGGCCGTTTTCGGCGGCGGCTGCACGAACAGCGTCGCCCACGGCTGGCAGCCCGTCGCGGCCGAGCAGTTTGACTTCACACTGCTCCCCGGGCAGAGCGAGAGCGTCATCTTCGGTCTCGGCTACATTGAAAACCCGCAGGAGGAAAAATGGGAAGCGCCGGGCCTCATCAACAAGACGCGCGCCCGCGCGATGATCGCGCGCTATGCCGGCAGCGAGGCCTTTGACGCCGCCCTTGCCGCGCTGCGGGAAAACTGGGAGCGGCTGCTTAGCGCCTACCGGGTGGACAGCGGCGAGGAAAAGCTCGACCGCATGGTCAACATCTGGAACCAGTACCAGTGCATGGTCACCTTCAACATGAGCCGCTCGGCCAGCTATTTCGAGTCCGGCATGGGGCGCGGGATGGGCTTCCGCGATTCGTGCCAGGATCTGCTGGGCTTTGTACATATGATTCCCGGGCGTGCGCGTGAGCGCATCCTCGACATCGCCGCGACCCAGTTCCCGGACGGCAGCGCCTATCACCAGTATCAGCCGCTGACGAAAAAGGGCAACCTCGCCGTGGGCAGCGGCTTCAACGACGATCCGCTGTGGCTGATCGCCGGGACGGACGCCTATCTGCGCGAGACCGGCGACTGGAGCATTCTGGACGAGAGCGTCGATTTTGACAACGACCCCGCTCTTGCCCAGCCGCTTCTTGAGCATCTGCGGCGCAGCTTTCGCTATACCCGCACACATCTCGGGCCGCATGGGCTGCCGCTGATCGGCCGGGCGGACTGGAACGACTGCCTCAATCTCAACTGCTTCTCCGCCCATCCGGGCGAGAGCTTCCAGGTCACCGGGCCGAGCGAAGGCCCCGTGGCCGAGAGCGTGTTCATTGCCGGCATGTTCGTCAAGTACGGCCGCGCCTGGGCGGAGATCTGCCGCCACGTCGGTCTTGCCGCCGAGGCGGAAGAGGCCGAGGAGGCCGTTTGCGCCATGGAGCGCACGGTGCTTGAAAGCGGCTGGGACGGCGCATGGTTCCGCCGTGCCTATGACGCCTTCGGAAACGTCGTGGGCGGCAGGGAATGCGAAGAGGGCAGGATCTTTATCGAGCCGCAGGGCATGTGCGTCATGGCCGGCATCGGCAAGGAGAGCGGCGAGGCCGCAAAGGCGCTTGACAGCGTAAAGGAGCATCTCGACACCCGCTACGGCATCGTGCTGCTCCAGCCGGCCTATACCCGCTATCATCTCGAACTCGGCGAGATCACGAGCTATCCCCCCGGGTATAAGGAGAACGCGGGCATCTTCTGCCACAACAACCCCTGGATCGTCTGCGCCGAGGCCGAGCTCGGCCACGGCGAGCGCGCCTTTGAGGTCTACCGCCGCACGGCGCCCGCCTATATCGAGGACATCAGCGAGATCCACCGCACCGAGCCCTATGTATACAGCCAGATGATCGCCGGAAAGGACGCGGCGAGCTTCGGCGAGGGCAAGAACAGCTGGCTCACCGGCACCGCCGCCTGGACCTTCCTGAGCGTTTCCCAGGCGATCCTCGGCGTGCAGCCCACGCTCGACGGGCTGAAGGTCGACCCCTGCGTGCCCGCATCGCTGCGCCGCTTCACGGTCGAGAGGCGCTACCGCGGCGCGCTCTACCTCATCACGGTGGAAAATCCGGACGGCGCGGAAAAGGGCGTGCGCTCCGTGCTGCTCGACGGCAAGCCGATCGAGGGCAATGTCCTCCCCGTCCAAAGCGTGGGGAAGACCGTCTCCGTTCTCGTCCGTATGGGCTGATTTTTCAAAAAAACCTGCAAAAAAGCCGCTGTTTTCACAGCGGCTTTTTGCATATAATCAGCGTTATTCGTAGGTAAAGAACCGGATGTGCAGCACGGCCGGCGCTTCGAGCGAAAGGCTCGCGGTTTCGTCGCCGTTGAGACGGCGGCCGGGGAGCCACGCGCCGTTTTCAAAGCGCCCCTCCTCCACCTGCAGCAGGTCGAGGTTCGGCTTGCCCGGAACGGCGGAGGTAAAGGTCAGACCGCAGGCGCTGCCGACCACCCAGCACTCGCTCTCGCTGACGGCGAGGCACAGGCACGCACCGTCGGCGCGGGGGTTGAGCGGGCTCTGGAAGCTGACGCTCAGGCGGAAGCCGTCGAAGCTCATCGTGGGCGGGATCGCGCCGAAGGGGTTGCCGTCCGGCGCGGGGATCACGGGATCGGTCTCGGCGGAGATGGCCTGCAGCCGCTTTGTGCCGTAGCTCTCCGCGAGCATCGGCAGCATCCCGCGCAGGATGTGGCCGAACGCGCCGTATTCCTCAAAGCTCTGGGGCGTTTTGAGCGCGGGATCGGTCACGTCCATGCCGAAGAGGAAGCCCTGCACGGCGGTAAAGGGCTTGCCGATGTCGTCAAAGCCGAAGGGAGAATAACACATCGCGTGGTAGTGGCCGACCGTGTAGACGAGGCGCGGGGCGCAGTAGCTGTGGGTCGCACTCTCCGGGATGAAGAGCGCGCCGCCGCGGCGCGTGAACTCGTCGCAGACAGCCTTGAACTGCGGCACATAGATGTCCGGGCAGTAGACGTCGATGCTCGGCGCGCAGAAGTCCCAGACCTCGTGCACCTTTGACACCGGGCCGCCGGTAGGATAGCTGCCGGGCGCGCCGCCCTTGTCGAGCCAGCAGTTGGCGCTCATGGGCAGCGGATAGACCGCCTTGCCCGCCGCGGCCACGGCGTTTACATAGCGCGCGACGTGATAGGCCGAGAAAAGCTCGTCTGCGGCCGCGCCGAAGACCTCGCTCCAGCTCCCCTCTTCCTTTCCGGAGAGGACGGCGGCGCGGATCTCCTCGGTCATGGTGTCGGTATGCGCGCGCATATACGCGGCGAAATCGGCGGGGACCGGGGCGGCAAAGAGCGCGTCGGCCTCGTCGGAGACCTCGCGCGCCGCACCGAGGAGGCCGGTCTCATTCTCCACCTGGACGGCAACGACGGTCTGGCGCCGCTCGTCATAGTCCTTCAAAAAGCCCAGAAAGGCGGCAAAGGCCTTCGCGTCGGCCTTTTTTGTCTCCTCGCTGAGGTAGGAGAGCGTCGTATAGGGCATCTTGACCGGGATCGTCGGGGAGACCTGACGCCCGGCTTTGTTTTTGCCCTTTTCGATCTGGGCGCGGGGGAAGCGAGCAAGATCCCGCTTGACCCAGGCGGGGGCGTACATGCACTCGGCGTTCTTCCAACTGCCGAACCACAAGAACACGATGCGCATGTTTCTCCCGCGCGCCTGGTCGATCAGCGCCTGCGGCAGGGAGAAATCGAATGTCCCCTCCTCCGGCTCGATCGTCTCCCAGGTCGCGGGCAACAGCAGCGCGTTCATGCCGAGCTTTTCGGCGATGTCCCAGATCCCCTCCATATAGGCCGGGGAGGAGGAATCGGAGTTGTGCACCTCGCCGGCGAGCAGGATGAAGGGCTTGTCCTCGACCATCAGGACCGGCAGGCCGTTTTTTCTCTCGATATGCGGGATCATAAGGCAAATACCTCCCCTTTCGTGATGCCGTTTTCGTTGAACGCGTCCACGCGGACGAAATAGTCCCTTCCCTTAATCAGCGCGCCGACGCGGTGCTCGCCCGCGCCAAAGACCATCGCGCTGTGATAAAGCTTTTCCGGGCTGCTGCCGAAGAGGATGTTGTAGCCCAGGGCGTCCGTCTGTGCGGCGATGTCGACGAGCATGTCGAGATCGCCCTCGCGTCTGGCGGCGGCGTGCGGCACGGCGGGCTTTTCACCGACGCCGAGGCCGAACACGCGCAGGCCGGAAACGCAGGGGTTCTGCCCATAGGGCACGGCCATGTCGCACAGGCGCAGATACCGCGCGGCAAAGCCTTCTTCGCTCACGACAAGGTCGTGGCTGAGGTCGCTCTGCGCGGCGGACTTGTCCGCGATCGCAAACCACTTCTCGCCGTCCGTGCTGCCCTCGAGCTTCCACTGGGTCACATGGTCGGCTTCCTCGATATAGCGCGCCTGCGAGCCGGGGCGGATCTCGCCGGGGCAGGCGATGTCGAGCTTGTCGTCCGCAAAGTTGATCTGCACGGCGTGTACGTCAAACGCCTTGCCGAGATCCACGCACAGCCACTCGCCGCGGCTGTTCGTCGCCGCGCGCCACCAGGTACGTACGTTCTCCTCGGTGGCCTTTTCCGGCTCGTGCCCGGGCAGACAGGAGGAGGCCGAGGCGCTCTTTCCCGCGCTCAGAAGCATCCATGCCGGCTCGCGCCAGGGATCGTCCTTCTCTTCGGAGACGGCCATGGGCCAGTCGCCGTAGCGCTGGTTGCAGAAAAGCTCGCCGTCGGCGTCAAAGCCTGCGGGCCAGAGACCGCAGCGCCGCTCGAAATCGTGATTGACGGAGATGCGCATCGTGGCCGTGTGCCAGAGGTTGCCCTGCCGATCCTCCATCGTGGAGCCGTGGCCGGCGCCGGGCAGGAAGCCGCCGGGCTTGTAGGAATAGGGGTTGTTTTTAGCGAGCGTAAAGTCGCCGAGCGGACTGTCGGACACATAGACGCCGTCGGAATAGGTGTTGAACTGGGCGCCGGGGCAGGCGTACTGGAGATAGTATTTCCCGTTGTGCTTGTCCATCCAGGCGCCCTCGATGTAGGGTCTGTTCGAGAACATGCCGCGGATCAGGGGCTTGACCTCCTCCGGAACCATGCTCTCGGGGATGCCCTGCGCCTCGTGAAAGGCCTTGTACTTGGCGTCGATCTCCTCCTCGCTGGCGGGAAGGATGCTGTTGTTCTCGCCGAAGCGCTCATAGCCGATCTCAAAGGGATGCCCCTCCACGAGCGCCTTCGGCTCGGTTTTCGGCAGCATGGTCTCCGGATCCAGCTCCACGCCGTAGATCGGCGTGATATTTGAACAGCCCCAGTAGAAGTAGACGCGCCCGTCGTCGTCAAGGAACAGGTTGGGGTCCCAGAACGGGAAATTGCCCTCGAGCTTCTCATACGGTCCGTTCAGGATGTCCCGCGTGCGCCAGCGGTCGCAGTTGTGGTCGCGGTTGGAGGCGCAGAAATACACCCAGTCGCCCAGCACACGCACGTCGGGGGCATAGTCATAGAGCGGCAGGTTGTCCGGCAGCCGGTGGCTTTCCCAGCTTGCCAGATCGTCCGACACCCACACGCCCAGTGTCATCGAGGCGAAGATATAATACCGCCCCTTGAAGAGGATCATCGACGGGTCGGCCGCCTCGCGGCAGATCTGCAGCCTGCCGTGCAGGCGCGGGTCGGCGTTGAACTGGTAACGATAATTGACGTTGAGCGGATTACAGTAATATTTCATCATGATGCTCTCCTTCCTTCACCGTGTATCGTCTGCCGTCCGGCAGCTCGATCGTCGCCGGAACGGGGACGGTAAAATCAAAGACAAGCTTTCCTTCGCGGTATTCCCACGCGCTGCGGATCTTTCCGACGGGCGAGCGCCACTCCGCTTTCGCATAGCCGAGCTCCCGGCCGGGCTGCGGGCAGATCGTCAGCTTTCCGGCGTTAAGGCGGATGCCGCACACGCCGGAAAAGAGCCAGCCCGCGATCGCGCCGTAAGAATAGTGGTTGAGCGAATCGTGCACCGTGCCGTCGGCGCGCACGCCGTCCCAGGTCTCCCAGATCGTAGTCGCGCCCTTCCCGACGGCATAGAGCCAGCCCGGGCACCCGGTCTGCAGCAGCAGCCGGTAGGCCGTATCCAGATGGCCGTTGTCGGCCAGCACGCGGCAGAGATCGGGGGTGGAGAGGAAGCCGGTGTTCAGATGACAGCCGTTTTTCACCACGAGCTCATTCAGCGCGTCGGCCGCCTTTTGTACCTCGCCGCCGTCCAGCAGGCCGAAGGCGAGAGGCCGGACATATTCGCACTGGCGGTCGGAGACGATTTTGCCCTTTTTGGTGCAGCTGTAACGGTAGGCCTTCTTCGCGTTTTCCGCGATCGCGGCAAAGCGCTCCGCGTCCCCGTTTTTGCCCAGGATCCCGGCGATGCGCGAAAGCAGCGAGGCCGAGCGGAAGTAATAGGCCGTGGCCACCTCGGGCGCGCCGAGCATCATCGTCTTTTTCATGGCGGCGGTGTTGTCCACATCGGGCTGGCACCACTCGCCGAAATGGAAACCCTCGTCCACCAGATATTTGTGATACGGATTGAGCAGGTTGTGCGGGCGGGTCTTCTGTGCGCGCTTCTCCACGAAGCCGAGCCAGCGGCACATCATGTCATAGTTCTCTTCGAGGATCGTTTTATCCCCGTACGCCTCGTACAGCGCCCAGGGAACAAGGACGCAGGCGTCGCCCCAGCCGGCCGAGCCCTGGAGCATGTTGGAGATCATGCTCCCGGTATCGTTGACGGGCGCGATGTTGCGCACCAGTCCGTCCTCCCCCTGCTCGAGCCGGCACTCGCCCAGCCACTTGCGCAGGACGGGGGCGCAGTCGGCCAGAAACACCGCCGTCGGGGCGAAAATGCCCGCGTCGCCCGTCCAGCCCGCGCGCTCGCGCGTGGGGCAGTCGGTAGGGATGTCGCAGAAATTCGAGCGCATGCTCCACAGGCTGTTGAGGAAAAGGCGGTTCACATCGGCCCTGCCGCATTCGAAAAAGCCGGTCTGCGCCATCTCGGAATAGACGGCGACGGCCGTGAACTGCGCCTCGGAAAGGTCGGCGTCCGTCTCGATCTTTGCATAGCGGAAGCCGAAGATCGCAAAGTGCGGCTTATAAACGTTTTCTCCGTCCTTGCAGATGTATACGAGCTTCTGCGGGATGCCGTTTTTGTTCCGGTCGCCGGGGTCAAAGTTTTTCTGGGTAAAGTTGCCGTTTTCGTCCAGCGTCTCGCCGTGCCAGAGCGTGAGCTTCTGCCCGGCCTTCGCCCGGATGCGGATCTCCGTATAGCCGGCGAGGTTCTGCCCGAAGTCGATCACCCGTTCGCCGTTCGGCGCGGTGAAAAGGCGGCCGGGAAAGCGCTCCTGCTCCAGGATCGGCACGCTCTCGGTCGGGGCGAGGTTTTCATAGCCGAAGTCCCGCACGGTCACGCCGTGCCAGCTGTCGATCTCCTCGCGCCGGGCGTCATAGGTCTCGCCCTGCTGCAGGTCGTTTTCGCGCACGGGGCCGCTCTGGCTGGCCTCCCAGTCCTCGTCGCTGCAGAGGATCGGTCTGCCGCCGATCTCAAGCTGGCAGAGCAGGGCGAGATCCTCGCCGTAATAGTTGCGCAGCCCGTCGATGCCGACGCTGCCGCGATACCAGCCGTCGCCGAGCGTGACGGTGATCTCGTTCCCGCCCGCGCGCAGGAGCGCGGAGACGTCATAGGCCTGCACCGTAAGACGTCTGGTATACTTGCCGGTGCCCGGCGCGAGGACGAAGCTCCCGACCCGGCGGCCGTTGATCGCGGCCTCATACAGGCCGTGGCAGGTGATGTAAAGGATCGCGTTTTCCGTCTCCTCCGCCGTGAAGCGGCGGCGGAGGACCGAGGCGGGCTGCCGCGCGTCTTTGTCGTGCGGCAGCTCCGGGTCGATCCATTTGGCCTGCCAGGAGGCGGGCATTTTGTTTCGTATCATAGCCATCTCAAAACCTCGCTTGGAGCCATTGCGCGCTCAGCTCCAGACTTTTGACCGGGTCCTTGTCGATCCAGTTTCTATGGCTTTCCAGTACCACGGCTTCGATCCCGTTATCCACGGCGATCTCCTTCAGCCCGTCCAGATCCATGTTTCCGGTGCCGAGCTCCATGCTGTCCGCCTTCAGGATCGGCGTCATGGCGGGGCCGCTGTGGCGGCTGCCACGGTCGGTGACGTGCCAGAGCTTCATCCGCCCGCCGAGCTTTTTCATCCAGAGCTTCGCGTCCGCGCCGCCCTCGGTGAACCAGTAGCTGTCAAATTCAAAGTTTACCTGCGCCGGGTCGGTTTCGTCAAGGAGGACGTCATAGGCGCGCCGGGAGCCGGCATGCAGCAGCTCCACGTTGTGGTTGTGGTAGAAAAGGCGGATGCCCTGCGCCCCGAGCGCCTCGCCCGCGCGATTCAATCTCTCCGCCAGCTCGCGCACCGCCGTCTCGTCGGAATAATCAAAGCGGTACATGCCCGTGATGACGACCCTATCGGTGGAAAAGCTCTTCGCCTCGGCGATCACCGCGTCTGCCTCGCGCTCGAGACTGCCGAGATCGGCATGCAGACTGACCACCGAAAGGTCGCTTTCGCGAAGCAGCGCGTGCCAGTCGAGCTTGCCGCCGTTTCCGGTGGGCATGCCGGCAGCGCGGGTCATCATCCGGACCATCAGAGAGCTCGGATGGATCATAAAGCGATTGAGTTCAAGGCCGTCGTATCCGGCGGCCTTGATCCTCTGTAAAGTTTCGCGGGCGCGCGACTCATTTCCTGTCACGGTACCCAACATGATCTGTTGAACGGCTTTTTTCATTTTCTCACCCGATACTGTTCAGATAATCCATGAGCTGCGCTTCCATCTCAGGACACCACCACTCGCGGTAGCCCGCTTTGGTAGGATGGATGTTATCGTTCATATACAGCGCGCGTTCCTCATCCGAAATAGCGTTGAACGCATCGCTTGTCCAAAGATCCAGTACGCCGATGCCCCATTTGGCCTGCAGTTCCATGAGTCTCTGCACCATGGCAGCGTACTCTGCGCTGTCATAGCGGGATCCCGTGTAGAAGACCACCGGGCAGTTCCAAGTTTCCTGCGCATAGGCGATGATGTACTCCATCGCTCCTGTTACGGCATGGGTGTCGAAATCGGCAAGGCTGCGGCTTTCGGAGATCTCGCCCAGAGGCTTTTTCTGGGTGGCATCATTGGTGGAGAGCTGAACGACGACGAGAGAATAATCCATGGAAGGATCCGTATTTGCAAGCAGGCGGTGCACGTAGGAGCTGTTTGCGTCGTCCACCAGCGTGGTGCCGCTGACCGCTTCCTTTGTCACGTCGCAGCCAAGACGGACGCCGAAGTATTCCGGGATGCCTTCGCGCAGAGAAGCCGCGCCATACGTCACGGAGGAGCCGAGGAATAGTGCTTTTTTCCCTGCCAGCGGGCTGTCCTCCCGCTGCGTGAGGGCTTGCATGCCGTAGTTCTCCGCATTGCCGGGCAGCTTTCCCATGCGGATATCACCCAGACTTCTGAACGGGCCAAAGCTGAAGCGGTAGCCGATAAACAACCATTGCAGCAAAAGAAACGCCGCTATCGCGCCCAGAATGATCCACATCTTTTTTTTGCTCTTTTCTTTCGATTTCTTCATTTCCTGATCCCCTGTAAAATACGGTTGAGCTGGCGGATCGACTCCTCGTCCGCGCCGCCCTGCTTGAGAAGGCTCAGCATGGTCATGCGCCCCAGCATGCGCTGCAACGCGGGGTTGTCCTTGACCGCGTCGGCCACGTCGCCCCGCTCGGAGGCGCCCTTGGCCATCATCGCGTCGACGACGGCGCCGGCCTGGGGATGGGAACGGATCTCGCCGAGCGTGTCGTTGATGGAAAAGCATTCCGGGTCGATCTCGTCCGCGTCAAACCAGTTGGTGACGGAAGCGGCGGCCTTGTTGAAGATATAGCTCTCGTCCGGCTCGCTGACGCGGCGGATGCACATCGTGTCGCTCACGCCGGAAGCTTCGGCGCGGATCAGATGCTCGCCCATCAGCGGGATCGCAAAGCGGAAGACGGTTTTGCCGTTCTGCGTGCCGATAAGCGTGCCGTCGACATAGAGGCTGACCTCGCCGCAGTTGGAGTAGACCTTGATTTCGGTGGTCTCCTCGCAGCGGTTTTCATAGCGCTTGCCGCAGAGGTGGACGAAGGGCTCGGTCTTGTTCCAGGCGGCCTTATAGAGATAAAACGCGTCCTTGCGGAGCTGGCGGTCAAAGGTAACAAGGCCCTTCTGGTTTTCGCCGTGCTTGCCGCCCTCGTCGCGGCCGTCGGCGGCAAAGTCAAAGAGATTCCACACATGCGTCGCCCAGAGATACGGCCGCGCCTCGATCATGGCAAGCATATGCTCGTGATAGAGCGCCTGGTATTCCTCGGTGTAGTCGCCCTTTTCGGGGCGGGAGGAGTGGAAGGCGGGGTTCGCGTCCGCGCCGTATTCGGAAAAGCCGATGACACGGCTGGGGTATTTCGCGTGGTATTCGTCGAAAAACTCGTCGGTCTGCTCCAGCTCGCCGAGGTACCAGCCGAAGTAGAGGTTATAGCTGTTGATGTCCGGGATCTCGAGGATGGGGCTGTCGATCTCCAGCATGAAGACGTCCGCCATCGTGGTGAGGCGCGTCGGGTCCATGCGGTGGCAGAGCTCGTTCAGCGCCCGGTGGTTCTCCAGCAGCTCCTCGTTCACCGCGCTCGCTGCCGTGATCTCGTTCGAAAGCCCCCAGACCGCGATGCAGGGGTGGTTATAGCACTGGGTAACGAGTTCGCGCATCTGGTCGAGCGTATTCTGCCGCCCGCCGGACATGTGCATCGTGATGTACGGGATCTCGGCCCAGACCACGATGCCGTTCTCGTCGCAGAGATCATAGAATTCCTGCGCGTGCTGGTAGTGGGCGAGGCGCAGCGTGTTCGCGCCGAGCTCGCGGATGATGGCCATATCGGCCTTGTGATCCTCGCAGGACAGGGCGTTGCCCTTGCCCTTGAGGTCCTGGTGGCGGCTCACGCCGCGCAGCGGATAGCTGCGGCCGTTGAGGAAAAAGCCCTTTTCGCTGTCGCAGGCGAACACGCGGCAGCCGAAGCGGGTCGAGACCTCGTCGCCGGAGGGCAGCTTCGCCGTCGCGGTGTAGAGGAACGGATCGTCGAGGCCGTCCCAGAGATGCACGTTCTCGATCACGAACTCCGCCGTGCGCTCGACAGTCTTCGTCTCGCCGTTCACCGTGATGTCAACTGATTTTCCGTTGTGCCAGGTCTCCACCGTGACTGTCGCCGTTTTCTCTTCGAGGTCGACCACGGGCGTGACCTTGATGCCCGGCGTGCCGTCGCGGAGAAGTTCGAAGTGCTCTTCCGGCACGGCGATCAGCTTTACAGCGCGGTAGAGCCCGCCGTAGAAGGTGAAGTCCGCCTTCTGGGGGTAGACGGTCTGGTTGTCCTCGTTATTGACGGAGATGGCGAGGGTATTCTTCTTGGCCAGGTGGCCGCTGAGCTCGACACGGAAGGTCGAATAGCCGCCCTCGTGCCGGCAGAGCTTTTCGCCGTTGAGATAGACCTCGGCCGTCATGGCCGCGCCGTTTATCTCGAGGAACAGGCGCTCGCCCGCGGTATCCTCCGCCGTCAGCTCGCGCACATACCAGCAGGTGCCGCGGTGATAGTCGTTGCCGCCGTCCTGGCCGTCGACAGCGTTCCAGGTATGAGGCAGCGTGACGGCTTCTCCCTGCGCGGCATAGGCCATGGCGGTATCGACGGGGATGGCGGCTTTCAGAAACCGCCATCCCTCAGTGAGAGTTGTGATCTTACGCATTCTCCGGGTCTCCCTTGTGCAGTTCTTCCTCAAAGAGCTCGGCCTTGGCTTCGGCCTTTTTGTCCGCGATGCGCTTCTGGACCTCGACCATCTCGCTCTTGCCGAGACGGCAGGTGCGCATGGCGAGCAGCGTGCAGATCCAGCCGAGGATCGCGAGGCCGTAGCGCAGGAACATCGTGACCCAGAAGATGGAGCCGGTGGGCGTGTCGCCGGGCTGGGGCATGGTGGAGGTGTAGCCGATGAGCGCCACGCAGCCGGTGGCGATGAGCGCAGAGAAGGAGGAGACGATCTTGTCGACCAGGCTGTAAGTGCCGGAGACGACGGCGGGGATATACTTCCCGCTGCGGTCGAGCTCATAGTCGATGATGTCCGCCATAAAGGCCGTGTTGGCCGTGGTGCCGGCCATCATGAAGCCGTTGCAGACGAGGGTGAGGAGGATGTAGACGATCATCGTGACGCCGAGGTGCGCGATGGACGTGGTGCCGACGGTGAACCAGGTGACGGCGAAGAAGGCGATCATGACAAGGTTGGCATAGATGCAGTACTTTGCCCAGTTGACGATGGACTCCTTGTTGCCGTGACGGCCGCAGTACTTCGCGCCGATGATGGCGAAGATGATCGAGGGCAGCATGCCGCCGACCGAGAGATAGGTGGCGATGGTCATGTTGCCGATCAGGATGCCGGAGAGCATCGTACCGACGATCGCGGTGGAGCCGGCCTGCTGGGCGATCTTGTCGGAGGAGGCGGAGATGATATAGGCCTGGAGGGGCTTATTCTTGCTCAGCACCGCCCACATGTCCTTCCATTTCAGACGCTCTGCGGTTTTGTTGGTGCCGCGGAAGTTCTCGGGCTTGTCATAGGCGGAGATACCGATGCAGCAGAGGATCACGCCGAAGAGTGAGACGAGCACCGTGAAGATGGCGGCCGCGGTCAGGTAGGCCTGGGAGTAGTTGACAGCATAGCCGCCAGCCTCGGTCATCGTGATCTGGCCGTATTTGGGCAGGAGCTTGGTGTTGAGGATGATGGTGAAGGCCATGGGGACGAGATAGTTGAACACGGTCTGCCATACGCCGACGGTGGGGCGCTGTTTCGGGTCGTTGGTGAGCAGCGCGGGCAGCGTCTGCGCCGTCATGTTGACGATCGTATAGCCGATGACGTAGACCATATAGGTGGCGAGGAACATGCCCACGCCAAAGCCCTTGCTGGCCGTCCAGGAGAACATGGCCATGACGCCGACAGACTGGATCAGCCAGCCCAGCAGCATCAGCGGGCGGACCTTGCCCCAGCGGGTGTTGACCCGGTCATACAGGAAAGCAAGCAGCGGGTCGGTGATCGCGTCGAAGATGCGGGTAAAGGTCAAAAGGCCGCCGACCAGCAGCGTGGAGATGCCGAAGCCGATGCTCGCGGCATAGGAGGCCTGGCCGATAAGGGAATAGATGGCCATGCCGTTGAAGGCGTTGCAGGCCACCAGAATGATCTGCCACAGTTTTGCGCGGCGATACTGCACGCCGTCGATCTCGCTCTGGGTCAATTTTTCCTTTGCCATAGGGCGTTCCTCTTTTCATATAATCTTTACGGTTTTCCCGCTGATCTTATCTTATCGGAAAGAGGCCGGGGCGTAAATCCAAAAAATACGGAAAAATTACAAAAATTCAGGAAGTTTCTTGCGTTCGTCCCCTGCCGCTGTTATACTGGGAACAACAAGGTTTTTCGGGAGGCGAGGCGCTGTGGATCTGCGGGAATGGCAAAGCTCGATGACAAAAGGTGAGCAGAAC
Source organism: Clostridiales bacterium UBA6981 (assembly GCA_002450075.1). Lineage (GTDB taxonomy): Bacteria > Bacillota > Clostridia > Oscillospirales > Oscillospiraceae > Limivicinus. The sequence goes on along the minus strand of DJYJ01000029.1, from coordinate 5,551 downwards.
CTTCTTCTGCTCGAGAGTCTGATCGCAAGCAACGAAAAATTCTATGTCTGGTGCTATGACCCCGACGGCGGCTTTATCGCCACCTCCTGCCCGGCCGCGGAGCGCGACGTGCTCGACCGCGCCTTCCGCATCCTCGGCGGGGCGGACAAGCTTGCCGCCTACGCCGGCGACGGCAGCAACACCCGTCCGCAGATCATCGGCTCGTCGATCGGCATGCAGTGGGCGCTGAGCTATGAATCCGACCGGAACCGCAAGCTGATCTTCGTCGTCGGCCCGGTCTTTTACGCCGAGCCGCTCGAGCGGCATCTGCGCGTGGGGCTCCGCCCTTATACCCAGAGCCGTGAGAACGCCGTCTGGGCCACGGAGCTGATCCGGCTGCTGCCGCAGCTGCCCGTCATGTCCTATGCGATCTTCACGCGCTATGTCATGATGGTCCACAACACGCTCACCGGCCAGCAGCTCGGTCTCGACGCGCTTGCCTCCGCCGAGAGCGAAAAAGAGGCGCAGCTCTCCGAGTCCTCGCTGCAGCGGGACCGGGACAAGGTCTATCTCTCCGAGCGGGCGATGCTGCAGATGGTGCGCAATGGGGATATCAATTATTACAGCGTCCTCCAGGGCAGCATCCGTCTCAGTCCCGGCGTTCCGATCCGGGGGCAGGATCCTCTGCGCCAGATGAAAACCAGCATCGTCGTCTTCACCACGCTCGTCAGCCGCGCGGCCATGGAGGGCGGACTCTCGCCCGAGGTCGCCTATGCGCTGGGCGATTCGTATATCCAGTCCGCCGAGGACTGCCGCGATTCCGGCGAGCTCTCGGCGCTGGCGCACGCGATGTATCACGATTTTATCTACCGTGTCCACCACCTGCGCACCAACCCCGACTATTCCCACGCGATCCAGAAATGCTGCGACTATATCGAGCTGAGCCTTGAGCGAAAGATCCGCACGGCGGATCTCGCCGCGCTGGTCGACTATACCGAGTATTATCTGACGGAGAAATTCAAAAAAGAGACCGGCCAGTCCGTCAGCAGCTATATCCGCTATGCCAGGGTCGAGCGCGCGAAGGTGCTGCTCGAATCGACGGAGCTCTCCGTCCGCGACATCGCCGAGCGTCTCGCGTTCAACACCGTCAATTATTTTATTCAGTGCTTCCGCGACACGACAGGCTATACGCCCGCGCAATACCGCAAACGCTTTCGCAAGGGATAATGTTTCCCGCTCCCCGCTCTGCAAGAAGGAAAGGCCGTCCGCCGGACGGTCTTTCCTTCTTTCGGAGACGGCATTCATAAGAAATATATTGACACCGTGTCAGAATGCTGTTATAGTATATTCTGACAGTGTGTCAAAACAGTATTTCTGAAGGAGTTCCGCTATGAAAAAGAACCTCGGCGCGCAGCTCGCGCTGTACCCCTCCCCCGTCGTTGTGGTCGGCGCGATGGTCGACGGCAAGCCGAACTGGACGCTGGTCGCGCACGCGGGCATCATGGCCCACAGCCATCTGATGCTTTCCATGGTAAAAGCCCACTATACGAATAAGGGTATCCGGGAGAACAAGGTCGTCTCGGTCAATGTGGTGGACGCCTCCTGGCTGAAGGAGGCCGACCGCATGGGCTGTCTGAGCGGCAACAAGACAGACAAATCCGAGGCCTTTGCCTGGACGCCCGGCGAGCTCGGCGCGCCGATGATCGACAAGGCCAGGGTCACGATGGAGTGCGAAGTGGAAGACATTTATGACCTCAAGGGCTTTGACAACTTCATCTGCCGGATCTGCGGCACCTATGTCGACGAGGACATCCTCACCGACAAGGACAAGATCGACTATCGCCGCTTCAAGCCCGCGCTTTTCCAGTTCCCGGCCTACGAATATCTGGAGACCGGAGATGTTCTCGGCTCCTGCATGAAGATGAACTGAGCTTTATTCCATCGGAAAGAAGAGAAAGAAGGGACATCTATGCCGAAAGGATCGGCCGAACTGACGAACGCGCGGCGGGAGGAGATCCTCGCCGCCTGCCGGAAGCTCTATGAGACACGGAGCTTCAAGGAGATCACCTTAAAGGAGATCGGGCAGCAGACCTCTTTTACCCGCACGTCGATCTACAATTATTTTGAAACGAAGGAAGAGATCTTTCTCGCCCTGTTCCAGCGGGAGTATGAGCTTTTCGCCGCCGAGCTCGACGCGCTCTGCGCGCGGGAGGAGCCTCTGGGGCTCGAGGCGTTCTCCTCCGAGCTCGCCCATGCGCTCGACCGCAGGCCGCTGATGCTCAAGCTTTTGAGCATGAACCTCTATGACATGGAGGAAAATTCCCGCATGGAGCGGCTGGTGGAATTCAAGGCGGCCTACGGCGGATCGAAGGACGCGCTCGACCGCTGTCTGCGCCGCTTCTGCCCCGCGCTCGATGCGAGCGGCAGGCAGCGCTTCCTCTATGCCTTTCTGCCCTTTGTCTACGGGCTCTATCCCTACACGGTCGTGACGGAAAAGCAGCGGGAGGCCATGCGCGAGGCCGGGATCGGCTATGTCTATATGAGCACCTATGAAATGGCCCGGGATTTTATCCGGACGATGCTGGGAGGGTTATCATGATCACCGTCAATCTGTATTACACCGGCGAGAACGGCGCGGCCCGCGCCTTTGCGGAGGAAATGACGAGCAGCGGCACGGCCGCGGCGATCCGCGCCGAGGACGGCAATCTGCGCTACGAGTACTTCTTCCCGATGGATGACCCCGAGACCGTGCTGCTGATCGACCAGTGGCGCGATCAGGAAGCCCTCGACGCGCACCACGCCTCGCCCATGATGGCGCAGATCGCGGCGCTGCGCGAAAAATACGATCTCCACATGAGGGTCGAGCGCTTCGTATCCGACGAGAGCGGTCTGCCGGAGGCGGACCGACACTATATCCGAAACTGAAGGAGGAAACGATCATGACGAAAAAATCACCCAGACGGCCGGGCGGGCACAGCTCGGCGAATTTGCCCCGATGTTCGCCCATCTCAACGACGACGTGCTCTTCGGCGAGGTCTGGAACGCCGAGGCCCTTGACGTCAAGACCAAGTGCATCATCACCGTGGTGTCGCTGATGGCGTCCGGCATCACGGACTCGTCGCTCGGCTATCATCTGCAGAATGCGAAGAACAACGGCGTGACCAAAGAAGAGATCGCCGCGATCATCACCCACGCCACGATGTATGTCGGCTGGCCGAAGGGCTGGGCCGTCTTCCGCCAGGCCAGGGAGATCTGGAACGAGGAGTCTCCCGCGCTGAGCGAAAAGGACGCCTATCAGAACACGATCTTCTTCCCCATCGGGGAGGAGAACCCCTATGGTCAGTTCTTTGTGGGGCAAAGCTATCTCGCCCCCGTCTTCACCGCGCAGGTACCGGTGTTCAACGTGACCTTTGAGCCCGGCTGCCGCAACAACTGGCACGTCCACCACGCCGCATCCGGCGGCGGGCAGATGCTGATCTGCGTGGGCGGCCGCGGCTGGTATCAGGAATGGGGCAAGGCGCCCGCCCGGATGACGCCCGGCACGGTCGTCAACATCCCGGCCAACGTCAAGCACTGGCACGGCGCGGCCGCGGACAGCTGGTTCTCCCACCTGGCCATTGAGGTCGGCGGCGAGAACTGCTCGAACGAATGGCTCGAGCCCGTCTCCGACGAGGATTACAATAAGCTTTGAGCAATAAATAAGGAGGAAAAAGCATGAACAAACTGGTTGCTTACTTTTCCGCGAGCGGCAGCACCGCGAAGCTCGCCAAGACGCTCGCCGCGGCCGCCGACGCCGCGCTCTTCGAGATTCGTCCCGCCGTTCCCTATGAGCGGCGCGATCTGAACTGGATGGACAAGAAATCCCGCAGCACCGTGGAGATGCAGGACCCGAACTGCCGCCCGGCGCTCTCGGACGACGCCGCGCCCGTCGCGGAGGCCGACGTGATCTTCCTCGGCTTCCCGATCTGGTGGTATCGCGAGCCGAGCATCATCGACAGCTTCCTCGGCGCCTATGACTTCTCCGGCAAGACGGTCGTGCCCTTCTTCACCTCCGGCGGCAGCGATCTCGGCGAAGGCCAGGGGCGCATCGAAGGGCTGGCAAAGGGCGCGCGTGTCCTCGCGGGCCGGCGTTTTGGCGCCCGCGCCTCCGAGAGTGAGCTGCAGGGCTGGATCTCCTCGCTTCACATCGATTAAGAGGAAGCTGCCATGAAAAGGCTGATCTCTCTTCTTTTGCTGCTCGCCATTGTGCTCGCATCTGCTGGCTGCGGCGCTCCGGCGCAGGCGCCGGCTGAAAACGCTCCCGCTGCAGTGGAAGAGCCTGCCGCCGAAAGCGCCGAAAGTGCGCCCGCGCAGGAGCCGGATGATGTCCCGGAGGACGAGGCGGAAGCACCGGCGGCAGAGGAAGCGCCCGAAACAGCGACTCTTGTCGTCTATTTCTCCGCCACCGGCACCACACGCTCCGTCGCCGAGCAGATCGCCGCACTCACCGGCGCGGGGCTCTTCGAGATCGTTCCGGCCGAGCCCTACACGGCCGAGGATCTGAACTATGGCGACCACTCGACGCGCGCGACCGTCGAGCAGAACGACCCCGACGCCCGTCCCGAGATTGCGAACGAGATTTCTCTTGAGGGCTGCACGACGCTCTATCTCGGCTATCCCATCTGGTGGGGCGATTCCCCGCGCATCCTCTCCACCTTTGTCGAGAGCCATGATTTCACCGGCATCACCGTGATCCCGTTCTGCACCTCCGGCAGCAGCGGCCCCGGCCGCACCGGCGAAGCGCTCGGCGAGCTGGCCGGAACGGGCACGTTCCTCACCTCCACGCGCCTTCGTCGCGGCATGTCCGACGCCGAGCTGCAGGAGTGGATCGAGAGCCGCGGCTGAGCTTTCCCGAAAACCGTTTTCAACCGCATAAGACCCGGGCATCGCCAACGCGCGATGCCCGGGTCTTTTGAGTAAAGGATTGCACTTTGCTCCCCGGAATAGTATGATATTGTTTGGAAAAGGCCAAAATTCCGTCAGAAAGGAGCACTGTGGGATGTTCGTTGAGTTTCTCAGCGGATTGGAGCACCCGGCGGAGATCGCCGCGCTCTTTCGTGAATATACGGACATGCTCGTCGCCGGAGACCCCGTCTTTGCTTCCTATCTTGAGCTGCAGAGTTTTGATGAGGAGCTGCGGCATCTCGAGGGCAAGTACGCCCCGCCGGAGGGCTGTCTGTATCTGCTGCGCGTTGACGGCGGGATCGCGGGCTGCGGCGGGATGAAGCGGCTCGACGAGGGCCGTTGCGAGCTCAAGCGCATGTACGTCCGCCCGGCCTTTCGCCGGATGGGCCTTGGGCGCGTGCTGGCGCTGCGCATCATCGCGGACGCGCGCGAGGCGGGCTATGAAAAAATGCTGCTCGACACGCTTCCCTTCCTCCGGGAGGCGCAGACGCTGTACCGCTCGCTCGGTTTTTATGAGATCGCGCGCTACAACGACAGCCCGATGGAGGGCGCGAGTTATTTCTGTCTCGACCTCTGCGATACAAAAGAGGCGCAAAAGGGCGCGGTGTAGGTTAGTCAATCATACTTT
>DJYJ01000039.1 GCA_002450075.1 Clostridiales bacterium UBA6981 | reverse complement strand
ATACAGGGTATAATCTACCTGCTTATTGTTATGATTCACAACCTAATATTAAGCCGGCAGCCGCCCCTTTTCAAGGGACGGCTGCCGTTATTTTTCTCTTTTTTCGGGGCTGACTTTTGAGACAGCCCCTTTGCGATTTTCAAAGGATCTCAGAAAAAGCTCAAGTTTGTTCCGTGCTTCTCAGCGAAGCTCCTCTGTCTCGCGCAGATATTCCTCGAGCACGCTTTCGCTCGCCGCGGCGACGATCGAGCTCTTCTCGGCGGAAAAGCAGAGCGCCTCGCCGTCGGCCCTGCGGCACAGGCCGCCGGCCTCCTCGACGATCAGCGCGCCCGCCGCGTAATCCCACAGCGACAGGCTCAGCTCGAAATACAGCCCCGCGCGCCCCGCGGCCACGCTGCAGAGATCCAGCGCCGCCGTGCCCTCGCGCCGGACGTCAAGACTGCGGTCGAACATCCGCCGCGCCAACGCAAAGGTCTTGTCCGAAAGCTCGGGGTTATACGGCGCGGTGCCAAAGCACACCACGCTGTTTCCGAGATCGTCCCCCGCGGTGCGGATCGGGCTGCCGTTCAAAAACGCGCCCGCGCCGCGCACGGCGTGGAACATCTCGTCGAGATAGGGGTTATAGACCGCCGCGGCCTGCACCACGCCGTTTTCGGCGTAGGCCACGGACACACAGCTGTGCGAAAAGCCGCGGACAAAGTTCATCGTGCCGTCGATCGGGTCGATGATAAACAGCTGCGCGGCGTCGAGCGACTCCTGCTCGTTCATCTCCTCGCAGAAGAAGTGCGCCTCCGGCAGCGCGGCGCGCAGATTCCAGATCACAAGCTGCTGCACCGCGCGGTCATACTGGGTCACGACGTCCCGCGCGCCGCTCTTGTTTTCGGTCATCACGCCCTTTGCGTGCAAGATAAGCTCGCCGGCCTTGCGCTCGGCCTCCTGCATGACAAGACAGATCTCCTCGATCGTCATAGAGTATCCCCATCCTTTTTTTCAAGCATGGACCCAGTATAGCACGCCGCGGGAGCAAAGGAAAGAGGGGAAGAGCATGAAATTTGCGCCGCAAAAAGCCGCCGGAGAGGTGTATTTCTTACCGGAAGGTTACCGCGCCGTGACAAAACAAAGTCCTTCAAATGGGACAGTGGTTTGTGCTATACTGGCAGCATAGAGCAAAACGGAGGGATCCTTATGCCCAGATCGCAGAACCAGAAATTAAAGCTTTTGTATCTGATGCGCTATCTGCTGCAGAACTCCGACGAGGCGCATCCCGTCGGCATTGCGCAGATGGTCGACGAGCTCGCCGCACATGGCATCGCCGCCGAGCGCAAGAGTCTGTACGCCGACCTGGACGCGCTGCGCGAATTCGGGCTGGACGTTGTGCAGGCGCGCGGCAAGACCGTGGGCTATTACATCGGCACGCGGGACTTCGAGCTGCCGGAGCTCAAGCTGCTGGTCGACAGCGTCCAGTCGTCCAAGTTCATCACGCAGAAAAAGACGCTCTCCCTGATCCGCAAGATCGAAAGCCTCGCGAGCGTGCACGACGCCGTGCTGCTCCAGCGCCAGGTCTACGTCCGCAACCGGGTCAAGAGCATGAACGAGAGCGTCTATTACAACGTCGACGAGATCTCCTCGGCCATCACGGGCGACAAGAAGATCCGCTTCCGCTATTTTGAATACACCGTCGACAAGGAGCGGCGCTACCGCCACGACGGCGCCTTTTACGAGGTCAGCCCCTGGGCGCTGATGTGGGACGACGAGAACTACTACATGCTGGCCTTCGACGCCGCGGCGGGGCAGATCCGGCACTACCGCGTGGACAAAATGGCACAGATCTCCGCGTGCGAGACCTTCCGCGACGGGAAAGAGGCCTTTGCCAGGCTCGATATGTCGGCCTATTCCAAGACCGTCTTCGGCATGTTCGCCGGTGAGGCCGAGACCGTCCGCCTCCGCTTTTCCAGCCGTCTTGCCGGCGCGGTGATCGACCGCTTCGGCCGCGACGTCATGCTCATCCGCGAGGACGACGAGCATTTCTCCGTTACGATCAGCGCGGTCGTCAGCCCGCAGTTCTACGCCTGGGTCTTCGGCTTCGGCGCCGAGGCGGAGATCCTCTCGCCCGCGCACGTGCGCAAAGGCATGGCCGACATGGCGCGCGAAGTGATGAAGCAGTACGGAAAGTAATCCGGCGAGCGAAGCGGGCGAAAAACTTGCTCCCCCATCGGGGGAGGCAGGAAAAAGAGAGGAAACAAAATGGCACAGCGAACGATCCACTATCTCATCGGGGAGGACCTGATCGGCCTCGGTATCCGCGACGCCGACCGCTTTCGCATCGGCAATGTCCTGCCGGACGCGATCGAGGATCTCGTTTTCCGGCCGCTGACCCACTATCAGGTCGACACGGAAATAGACGGCAAGAGCGTCCGCTTTTCCGACTTTGAGCGCTTCCGGCGCGAGTTCGCTCCGCTCGTCGAGACGGACGGACTGTATCTCGGCTATTACATGCACCTCGTCGAGGACGCCTGCTATCGCATCTTCTGGCAGAAGGTGCGGCTGTTCGAGCGCAATATGACGCGCGAAAAGGTCGCGGTGCTGCACAACGACTATCACCTGCTCAACGCCTATATCGTCTCGCGCTACCATATCCGGGACGAGCTGATCTGGCCGGAGGGCTTTGAAAGCGAGCCGGTCAACCGCATCTATCCCTTCCTGCTGGAGGACTTCCTCGCCGAGATGCGCGGAGACTTTACCGAGCACCCCGAGGGGAAGACCGTCTATATGACCGAGGCGCTGCTCGAGGACTATCTTTCGGACGCGATGGACGTCTGCCGCGACGCGCTGCGCCGCATCCTCACGGGCGCAGAGCCGCTCGACCCGCTGAGCCTTACCTGGTGAGCGCCCGCCGGTCTTGACATAAACCGCAGGAGGAGATTATACTTGCCTCAGGCAAAAAGCCGAAAAAAGGAGATAAAAAGATGAAAAAACTCACAAGCATTCTGCTGCTTGCCGCGATGCTGCTGGCGCTGACAGCCTGCGGTGCGGCCGGAAAAGCCGAAGAGAGCTCCGCCGCGGACAAGCTCAAGGAAGCGGCGCAGAAGGTCGAGGAGGCCACCGCTGCGGCTGAGGAAGCCGCTCTCGCGGAGGAGACTGCGGAGGAGGCCGTGGAAGCCGCTCCCGCGGAAGAAGCAGCTCCTGTCGAGGAAGAGCAGAAAGCGGAAGAAATGATCGGCGAAAAGACAGCGAGCACCTATGTCAACGAGGGACTTGGCATTCGAGCAGAGTTTCCTGCAAACTGGACGGTTCTCGATGACGAGCAGACAGCGCAAGTGATGGGGCTTGTGGCAGATCATCTGTCTGAAGAGGATCTTGCCGACCAGCTGCGTGAGAGCGGCTCGCTGTGTGATCTGTATGCGATAGCAACAGATCAGAGCGGCGACAACGTGAATATCATGATCCAGGATCTTGGCGTCCTCTACGGCATCGTGCTGGACGAGAACAGATACACCGATTTGAATATGGATCAGATTGAGCCGACGCTGAGCCAGATGGGCGTGACCGACATCACGATGGAAAAGGCAAACGTTACCTTTGCCGGCGCTGAGCATCCGTCCATCCTGGTCTCTGCCAATTACAGCGGCGTTCCCGTCTATGAACAGATGGTGATTTTCAAAGCGGGCAACTATATGAGCGCAATCACGGTCTTCTCCGTAGACAAGGCGCGGGTCGATCAGATTTTGGGCTTCTTCTCGGCTTTCGAGGGATAAAACAACCGACATACGGCATCAAAAAAAGACGGGATATCCCGTCTTTTTTTATTGTTATGTACAGCCTTCTTCCGGTATGTCGTACAGCTTTCCGACCGCGTCAAAGCCCTGCGGGCGGTAGGCGACGGAGGAAATGCGCCGCTTCGGCAGGCCGTATTTCGCGTTGTAGCCGAAGAGATTGAGGTAGCGGTCAAGGTCACCCGCCTCGGCGTCCATCGCGCACAGCAGCTCCCAGGTCGCGTGGGCGTCGTCGATGGCGCGGTGGGTGTTCTGCGAGACGAGCGCATAGGCCGCCACGGCGTCGGCGAGCCGGTGCGGATAGGGGCGCCGGTCCTTATAGACTGTCAGCGCGTCTAAGAAGCGCACGCCCCTGAGCGTCCCGGCGAGACCGTAGGCGTCGAGCAGATAGTATAAAAACACCAGATCGAACTGGGCGTTGTAGGCGACCACAAGCGTCCGCCCGTGGGCGAGCATGTCCGCCAGCGCGCGGGCAGCCTCGTTTTTGCCCACGCCGCCGCGCAGCATCTCCTCCGTGATGCCCGTCAGCTCCGTGATCTTCTCCGGCAGCCGCTTTCCGGGCGAGAGGCGGATGAACTCGTCATACTCCTCCGCCTCGCCCGCGGCCGTCACGCGCAGCAGCGCCAGCTCGATCACCTCGTCGCTGCGCGGGGAAAAGCCGGTCGTCTCGGTGTCGAGCACGACGATCGAATCAAATTGTGCAAACAGGCTCTCCAGCATGATTTCCTCTTTTCAAACAAGATCCGGCAGGGGCGGCAAGCCCCTGCCGGAAGCTGTTTTCTGCTTACTTGATAATGGCGTTGACCTTCTCTTCGACCTTCTTGGCCACGTCCAGCGGCACGATGCCGCCCTTGACGACCTTGTCAAAGATCTCGCCGCAGCTCTTCTTGTTGAACAGCTTGATGGGGTACTTCAGCAGCTGGGGCGCGTATTCCTTGATGACGGCGGCGGTCTTTTCGTTGTCGAAAAGCTCTTTGACGGTAAGACTTCTGAAATCCATGACAAAGCTCCTTTTCTAAAAAGATGCCTATATTATACCGCAATCGGCGCAGGATGCAATTTAATTTTTGTAAACAAAAACGCTGTCATCCTGAGCGAAGCGAAGGATCTTTCCTTTCAAAAGCTTTTCAAAAGCGAAGATTCTTCGTCCCTTCGTTCCTCAGAATGACAGCACGTTTTTATTTCTTCTTTTTCCCGAAGATGCTTCCGAAGCCGGAAGCTCCTCCGTCATATTCGCCCATCGAGGCGGCAAACTGGCGCAGCAGCTCCTTCTGTGAGCCGGTCAGCCCCTTGGGCACCTTGATGTTCACGGTGACGAACTGATCGCCGCGCCCCGAGCCGCGCAGATAGGGGATGCCCTTGCCGCGCATGCGGAAGGTCGCGCCGGGCTGTGTGCCCTCGGGGATCGTGAGCTTGACGTTGCCGTCGAGCGTCGGCACCTCGATCTCGGCGCCGAGCGCCGCCTGGGCATAGGAGATGTCCTGCATCAGCAGCACGGAGTTGCCGTCGCGCTCAAAGCGGGCGTGCGGACGCACGATCACGCCGACGAGCAGATCGCCGGCCGGGCCGCCGTTCACGCCGCCGTTGCCCTGGCCGTGCAGCGAGATGGCCTGGCCGTCGTCGATACCGGCGGGGATGGTCACGCTGATCTTGTGCTGACGGCGGACGCTGCCCATACCGCGGCAGGTCTTGCAGGGCTGGTGGATGATCTTGCCCGTGCCGCGGCATTTCGAGCACGGCGCGGTGGACTGCGCCATGCCGAAGGGCGTGCGCTGGGTGGTACGTACGGTGCCGCTGCCCTTGCAGTCGGGGCAGACCTCGGGCGTCGTGCCGGGGGCGCAGCCGGTGCCCTTGCAGTCGGCGCACTTTTCCACGCGGCCGACCGTGACCTCTTTCTTGCAGCCGAAGGCCGCCTCTTCAAAGGATATGTTCACGCTGGCGCGCAGATTGTCGCCGCGGCGCGGCGCGTTGGGATTGCTGCGCGCGGAGCCGAAGCCGCCGCCGAAGAAGCTCGAGAAAATGTCGCCCAGATCGCCGAAATCGCCGAAGCCCTCAAATCCGCCGCCGCCGAAGCCGGCGGAGGGATCAAAGGCGGCGTGGCCGAACTGGTCGTACTTCGCGCGCTTGTCGTCGTCCGAGAGGATCTCGTAGGCCTCGTTGATCTCCTTGAACCGCTCCTCACAGGCCTTGTCGCCGGGGTGCAGGTCCGGGTGATTCTCCTTTGCGAGCTTTCTGTATGCTTTTTTGATCTCTTCGGCGCTCGCGCCCTTCTGCAGGCCGAGTACCTCGTAATAATCGCGTTTTTCTGCCATTTTATCCTCGCAAGCTGCGGTCATAAAACCGCTCTTTGAGGCGGAGTTTTCTCCGCCTCAAAGAATGAAATATTGAAGATCTCGCGCTTCGCAGCCATGGCGCCCCTGAAAGGGGAGCTGTCTGCGGAGCAGACTGAGGGGTCATACGCCTCAGCCTTCGCGGCCGACCTCCCTTTTCAGAGAAGGCTTTGCGTCTTACTTCTGGTCGTCGTCCACGACGGTGTAGTCGGCGTCGTAGTAGTCCTGGCCGCCCTGCTGGCCGCCCTGCGGACCGCCGGCCTGGGAGGGATCGAAGCCCTGGGCGCCCTGGGGGTTGGCCGCCTGGTACATCTTCTCGCTGACCTTGTAGAAGGCCTGGGTCAGCTCCTCAGTCGCGTGCTTGATGGCCTCGGTGTCGGTGCCGGTCAGCGCGGTCTTGAGCGCCTGGAGCTTGCTTTCGACCTCGCCCTTGTCGGCCGCGTCGAGCTTGTCACCCATCTCGGCGAGCGTCTTCTCGGTCTGGTAGACCATCTGGTCGCCGGCGTTGCGGGCGTCGACCTCGTCCTTGCGCTTCTTGTCCTCGGCGGCGTACATCTCGGCCTCCTTGACGGCCTTGTCGATGTCCTCCTTGGACATGTTGGACGAAGAGGTGATCGTGATGTGCTGCTCCTTGCCGGTGCCGAGATCCTTGGCCGAGACGTTCACGATGCCGTTGGCGTCGATGTCAAAGGTGACCTCGATCTGCGGCACGCCGCGGCGCGCCGGGGCGATGCCGTCGAGCTGGAAGCGGCCGAGGCTCTTGTTGTAGGCGGCCATCTCGCGCTCGCCCTGCAGGACGTTGACCTCGACAGAGGTCTGGTTGTCCGCGGCGGTGGAGAAGACCTGGCTCTTCTTGGTGGGGATGGTGGTGTTGCGCTCGATCAGTCTCGTGCACACGCCGCCGAGCGTCTCAATGCCGAGGGACAGCGGGGTGACGTCGAGCAGCAGGATGCCCTGCACGTCGCCGCCGAGAACGCCGCCCTGGATGGCCGCGCCGATCGCAACGCACTCGTCGGGGTTGATGCCCTTGAAGCCTTCCTTGCCGGTCAGAGACTTGACCATCTCCTGCACGGCGGGGATACGGCTCGAGCCGCCGACGAGCAGCACCTTGCTGATCTCGTTCGGACTCAGGCCGGAGTCGGACAGCGCCTGCTTCACGGGGCCGACGGTCTTCTCGACCAGGTCGTGGGTCAGCTCGTTGAACTTCGCGCGGGTGAGCGTCACGTCCAGATGCTTCGGGCCGGTGGCGTCCGCCGTGATGTACGGCAGATTGATGTTCGAGGTGGTCACGCCGGAGAGCTCGATCTTGGCCTTCTCGGCCGCCTCGCGCAGACGCTGCATGGCGACCTTGTCAAGGCTGAGGTCGACGCCGTCGGACTTCTTGAACTCCTCGACGAGGTAGTTGACGATGCGCGCGTCAAAGTCGTCGCCGCCGAGACGGTTGTTGCCCGCCGTGGCCAGCACTTCGATGACGCCGTCGCCGATCTCCAGCACGGACACGTCGAAGGTGCCGCCGCCGAGGTCGTAGACCATGATCTTCTGGTCGCTTTCCTTGTCCAGACCGTAGGCCAGAGCGGCCGCGGTCGGCTCGTTGATGATGCGCTTGACGTCAAGACCGGCGATCTTGCCGGCGTCCTTGGTCGCCTGACGCTGGGCGTCGGTGAAGTAGGCGGGGACGGTGATGACGGCCTCGGTCACGCTCTGGCCGAGATAGGCCTCGGCGTCGGCTTTGAGCTTCTGCAGCACCATCGCGGAGATCTCCTGCGGGGTGTAGCTCTTGTTGTCGATCGTCACTTTGTAATTCGAGCCCATCTCGCGCTTGATCGAGGAGATCGTGCGGTCGGGGTTCGTGACGGCCTGGCGCTTTGCCACCTGGCCGACCATACGCTCGCCGCTCTTGGCAAAGGCCACGACGGACGGCGTGGTGCGGGCGCCTTCGGCGTTCGCGATAACGACAGCCTCGCCGCCTTCCATAACGGCCACGCAGCTGTTGGTGGTTCCCAGGTCAATACCGATGATTTTTCCCATGATGAATTCCTCCTGTATATCGAACTATTTTATTAACAACTTTATCATAAAACGGCTATTGCCGGATCATGCTGCCAAAAAAACCAAAAGCCAGAAACTAGAAACTAGAAGCTAGAAACTAGAAGCTAGAAACTAATTAGCCACCTTGACCATCGCGAAGCGGATCACCTTTTCACCGAGCATGAAGCCCTCCTGAAAGACCTCGACGATCTCGTTTTCGCCCTTTTCCTCGTCGTCCACATGCATCACCGCGTTGTGGAACTTCGGGTCGAACTTCTGCCCGAGCGATTCGGTCTTCGTCACGCCCAGCTTTTCAAGCGTCTGGCAAAACTGGTTCATGATCATCTCCACGCCCTTGCGGTAGGCCTCGTCCTCCGTGCCCTGGTTGAGCGCGCGGACCAGATTGTCATACACCGGCAGGAACTTTGTCACGGTGTCGGCCTTGATGTCGGCATAGAGGCTGTCCTTTTCCTTCTGGCTGCGCTTGCGGTAGTTGTCATACTCCGCGAGCAGCCGTAAATAGGCGTCGGAAGCGCCCTGCGGGCTCTCGGCCTTTTTCTCTTCCTTTGCTTCGGCCTTCTCTTCCTTTGCCTTTCCTTTTCTCTCTTTTTTCTCTTCCTTCGGCTCTTCCGCCTTTTTCTCTTCGGCCTTTTTCTCTTCGGCCTTTTCCTCTTCGGTCTCGGCCTCAGCCGCTTCTTCCCTGACCTCTTCGGTCTTCTTCTCGTCACTCATCGTTCGTGTCTCCCTTAATGATCAGCTTGTTGTGCATGCCCTCGGGCGGCGCCTCGCCCCCGCCGAGCCTTCTCGAAAGGCCGTCGGCCAGGAAGCGGAGCTTGGCGGCGACGGCGGAGTAGTCCATGCGCGTCGGGCCCACCACGCCGATCAGCCCGCGGGTGTTGTCGCCGGCGTCATAGCTTGCGATCACCACGCTCGAATCCTTCAGCTCCTCGGCCACGTTCTCCGGGCCGATCAGCACGCGGACCTCGTTGCTGTCCGGAAAAATGCCGCCCTCCGGCAGGATATGCCCGCCGCCGGAGAGATAGCTCATCAGGCGGTGCGCTTTGTCCGGGTCGCGGAACTCCGGCTGGCTTAACAGCCGGTTTTCGCCGGAGACAAAGGCGGACGGGGCGGCGGAAGAGGACAGTACCTCGATCGCGAACGACGAGATCACGGCCGTGATGCCCATCGTGTCGTCGGCGCTGCGCTCGGTCGAGGCGATCAGCACCGGGGTGATCGCATCCTCACCGATGTGGGTGAAGTTGGCGTTGAACAGCGTTGCGAGCTTGCGGATCATCTTCTCATCCACCGAGATCGGCAGCCTCACCAGCTTGTTGCGCACCGTGTGGTCCGAGAGCATCACGACGATGATAAAGGTGTTTGCGTCGACATAGATGAGATCGAAGCGGAGGATCGTCACGGCCTCGCGCGTGGTCAGTGCCATGGCCGGATAGTCGGTCAGCTGGCTGGCAAGGCGGCTGACGTCGCTGATCTTGTCGTCGAGCGCCTGCAGCTTCTGGTTGAGGCGGCGATTCAATTCCTCGCTCTCCTCGATGCTCATGCGCTGCTGATCCATCAGCTCGTTGACATACATGCGGTAGCCCATCGGCGTCGGCACACGGCCGGCGGAGGTGTGCGGCTGTTCGAGATAGCCCATCGCCACCAGCTCGGCCAGCTCGTTGCGGATCGTCGCCGAGGAGCATCCCAGACCCGCGCTCTCGGCGATGGCCTTGCTGCCCACCGGCTCGGCGGTCTGGATATAGGCGTCAACGACGGCGGCCAATATTTTCTTTTTTCTCTCACTGATCGCCATGTTAGCACTCCATACTGCCGACTGTTGGCACTCTCCTTTTTCGAGTGCTAATATACCATCGAGACCATGCTTTGTCAATAGTTTCGCCGGAAAGAAAAGGTAAAATTCACACTTTGGACAAATCCGGAAAAATGCGCGCGATCCCCGCGTTTCCCCCGTTGAACATCCGCTCTTGACAGGCAGGCGCGCGTTCCTTATGATAATAAAAAAGAGGCAAACAGGGGGCACGGGAGAGAAAAAATGAAAGACTATATCGCGTTCTGCGGCCTGGACTGCGAGAGATGCGAGGCCAGAATGGCAACGGTCACGAACGACGAAGCACTGCGGCGGAAAGTCGCCGCACGTTGGTCGGAGCTCAACGGCGTGGAGATCACGCCGGAGATGATCTGCTGTGCCGGCTGCCGGGTCGACGGGGTAAAGACGCCCTACTGCGAATCGCTCTGCCCGATCCGCCGGTGCGCGCTGGACCGGGGAATCGAAACCTGCGGCAGCTGTGCCGAGGCGAAGACATGCGAAAAGCTGGGCATGATCACCGGAAACAATGCCGAGGCCGCGCTGAATCTGAAGGGCTATGCGTTTGTCACCCTGCGCGAGAGGCCGGAGCTGACAGAGGCTGCTGCGGCGTGGTTCCATGAAAAATGGGGCGTGCCGACGGAGGCTTACCTGGAATGCATGCGCCCCTATCTGAACGGCGAAACGGAATACGGCTGGTATCTGTGCCTTGACGGCGAGCGGATCATCGGAGGACTGGGGGTCATCGAAAACGACTTCCATGACCGTAAGGATCTGGCGCCGAATGTCTGCGCGGTCTATACCGAGGAAGACTGCCGCTGTCAGGGGATAGCCGGACGGCTGCTGAACACGGCGGTGGAGGACATGCGCGCCAAAGGCATATCGCCGCTGTATCTTGTTACCGATCATACCTCCTTTTACGAGCGCTACGGCTGGGAGTTCCTCTGTATGGTGCAGGGGGACAGGGAGCCGGAGATGACAAGGATGTATATCCACCGCTAAGCAAGAGCAAATTGAGCCGCAAGGCTTGATTATATTATGAATAAGGAGCGCATTGTTTGAAATTCTGCATGAAACCGGAGATTGTGGGCTGACCGGGAGGTTTTTGCGATCAAATGCTCCACCGGAGCATTTGCCTGCATGCATGGCAGCCGACGATCGGACAAACCTCCCGCTGAAAGGCAATTGAAGTCAACAATTTTCAGGAGGTTAAACAATGAATACAAATGACATCATCATCCGCACGGAGACAAAAGAGGACTACCGCGCGGTCGAAAATCTTGTCCGCGAATCGTTCTGGAACGTATATCGCCCCGGCTGCAGCGAGCACTATGTGATCCATGTGCTGCGCGATGACCCGGCCTTTGTCGGAGAGCTGGACTTCGTCATGGAAAAGGGCAGCGAGCTGATCGGCCAGAATATGTTCATGCGCACGATCATCGAAGCCGACGACGGCCGGGTGATCGACGTGCTGACCATGGGCCCGATCGGCATCACCCCCGCGCTCAAGCGGCAGGGCTACGGCAAAAGGCTGCTTGACTACTCCCTGGAGCGGGCGGCGGCGCTGGGCTTCGGCGCCGTGCTACTCGAGGGCAATATCGGCTTTTACGGCCACAGCGGCTTTACCTATGCCAGAAACTTCTCCATCCGCTATCACGACCTGCCGGCGGGGGCGGACGACTCCTTTTTCCTGTGCAGGGAGTTCAAGCCGGGCTATCTTGACGGCGTGAGCGGCGTATACCGAACGCCGCGGGGCTACTATGTATCGGACGAGGCGGTCGAGGCGTTTGACAAGAGCTTTCCTTACAAAGAAAAGCTGAAGCTGCCCGGACAGATTTTTGACTGACAAATTTGACTGACAAACAGGCGCAAGCCGGGGCTCCATTCGGAGCCCCGGCTTGTTCTTTGTTGCATGACCGATGTTTTGTGGGATACCCTGTCGAGAGCTGCGCAGTGTCCCGATCAAACGAACGCGTACTGCTTCAGCCTCTCCATGGCCTCCTGCAGCCGGGAGAGCGGCAGCGCGAGATTCATCCGGATCGTCTCCGGCCAGACGAAATCCTCGCCGTTCTGCCAGATCACGCCCTTGCGCACGGCGCGGCGCTGCAGCTCGCCGATCGAGACGCCGTGGGCAGCGCACCAGTCGTGGCAGTCGAGGAACAGCATATACGTCCCCTGCGGGCGCATGACCTTCACGCCCGGGAAGTGCTCGGCGATAAAGCCGCAGGCATAGGCAAAGTTGGCGTCGACGGCGCGGATCATCTCCTCCGCCCAGCGCTCGCCCTCCGGCGAATAGGCGCCGAGAAGGGCGTGCATCGACAGCACATTGCAGGAATTATAGTGGCTCAGCTCGCTCTGGCGCACCAGACGCTCCCGCAGATACCGGTTATAGACGATGTGATACGACCCGACGAGTCCGGCCAGCGAAAAGGTCTTGCTCGGCGCGTAGAAGGCGATCGTGCGCCGCCGCGCGTCCTCGCTCACCGACTGGGTCGGGATATGGCGGAAGCCCGGCATCACGATGTCGGACCAGATCTCGTCCGAGATCACGAGACAGTCGTGCTTTTCGAAGATCGCCATCGCCTTTTCCAGCTCCGCGCGCTCCCACACGCGCCCGGCGGGGTTGTGCGGCGAGCAGAAGATCACAAGATGGATATGCTCTGCGGCGATTTTCTCCTCCATGTCGGCATAGTCCATGCGCCAGATCCCGTCCCCGTCCCGCCGAAGAGGGGAGTGGACGAGCACGCGCCCGAGATTTCCCACCGTGTGGGTAAAGCCGACGTAGGTCGGGCTGTGGACCAGAATCTTCTCCCCCGGCGCGGTAAAGGCCTGGACAGCCGCGGCCACGCCCCCGAGCACGCCGTTTTCATAGCCGATATGCTCGCGCTCCAGCCCCAGGGCGCCGTGGCGGCGCCGCTGCCAGGAGAGGATGCTGTCATAATACGCGTCGCTCATCGCATAGTAGCCCAGCGACGGGAACTCCAGCCGCTTTCGCATCGCGTCGAGAACGGGCGGCGCGACGGGATAGGCCATGTCCGCGACCCACATCGGGATCGCGTCAAAGCCCTCGTCCACCCCTACGTCCCAGGGGATCACGTCCGCGGCGATCGAGTCCCTTCCGCGGCGGTCGAGAACGGTCGTAAAATCGTATGGCATTGCTCTGTGCCTCCCTGCCTGCTTTTTTCTCATCATACCACAGATTTTCCGTTGAAAACAGCCCCTGCGGATGATAAACTGGTTTTATTCTGATACTATTATCTGATTAAATTCTTTAATCAGATAAGCCGCAGTTCTGCGGCATTTTCAGCGCAAAAGGCGCTGAAAATCCGTCAACTGTGTATAAGTTCGGCTAAACGAAATCGAAGATTTCGAGCCTCACTTATCATACAGAACCTCTACGCACCTT
>DJYJ01000042.1 GCA_002450075.1 Clostridiales bacterium UBA6981 | reverse complement strand
TCTGCGGCATGTGGTGTTAATGCGAAAAAAGAAGGGGTAAGCCCCTGTCCCAATATTTGACTCAGTTTCCGGTGTAGCTTCTTCAAATGCATAGGGGGGGTATGATGCAATTCAAGAGATATGAGGCCTGGACCAAAGGACTAAATCTGATTGTATGGCTGTGCTGTTTGATAGTAGTAGCTTTAGGAGTAAGGATTGCTATTATTCAAGGTGATTTTACCTTTTTCCTTATTTCAATTGCAGTGTCATGTCTTTCTTCGTTGTGGGTTTTCGTTTCTGCTCGATTAGCAGCGAGAGCAGTAGACAAGGGATCTTTGAAGGATTATCTAATTGTCAATGAGAAAGAAATAAAGAACACAGGGGACGGTCCCTTGTGTTCTGTGTCTATCCGCCAGGCCAGCAGAATGACCGGGGTAAGCGTTGGCATTGTAAGGAAATTCAGCAATTAGGGGGAACACAAGGAACCGTCCCCTGTGTTCGTCACAGGGCAGAGTTTGGAGGTAGTCCCATGAAATTCAAAAGAGACTGGCCGCTTATCTATCGAGATTTTATTGGAGGGCCAATACTTGTCTCTGTTATTTTTGGTCTTTTTCTGTATATTCCCTTTTTCAAAGCTGGGAAAACAGAGATCCTTTTGTTAATTACTCTCATGCTCTTGGGTGGTTTTTCTGTATGCTGGTTGCTGGCTTATCTTGCTGGAATACTAACAAACTATATTCTCCTAACTGAAGAGGGGATTATATTCAGCCAAAGAAACAAGCCTTTAACTGTATTGCCTTGGAATTCGATTGTTAAGATTTCACGAACAAGATACATTGGAGGAAAGACTCTATTGTTTGAAGGTATATCTGGCGAGAAAATATGGTTTTATCCTACAAATAAAATAGAATGCTATATTCACGATAATCATCCAGAGTTAGACACTATTTTCCCAGATAAGAAAGCCTATGTAAAGTGGAGCGAGGTCTCCCCCTTTCTTCATGGGACAGGGGACGGCTCCTTGTCCCACGATGAGAAACCCAATTAAAACCCACCACCAAGGCGGAACACAGGGGACGGTTCCCCGTCCCACAAAGAAAACAGCAAATGAATCACACCAGCAAGGCGCGAGGAGCCCATCCACTCCCCGCGCCGTGTTTTGCTCTTTCCCGCTCCAAACACAGAGAACCGTCCCCTGTGTTCTTCTCTACACCTGCATCTGCCGCTGCATTTCCCGGCGCAGGCGCTCGATGATCTTTTTCTCGAGACGGCTGATATAGCTCTGGGAGATGCCGAGGAGATCGGCCACCTCCTTTTGCGTATACTCCCGACCGCAGCCAAGTCCGAAACGCAGCGAGATGATCTCGCGCTCCCGCTCGCTGAGCGCACTCACGGCCCGGCGCAGCATGGCCCGTTCCGCGTCGTCCTCGAGCGGGCGCGAGACCTCGTCGCCGTCGGTGCCGAGAATGTCCGAGAGCAGCAGCTCGTTGCCGTCCCAGTCGGTGTTGAGCGGCTCGTCAAAGCTCAGCTCGCTGCGCTGGGCGCCCCGCTTGCGCAGATACATCAAAATCTCGTTTTCGATGCAGCGCGAGGCGTAGGTCGCGAGCTTGATGTTCTTCGCGCTGTTGAAGGTGTTGACGGCCTTGATGAGGCCGATCGTGCCGATCGAGATCAGATCCTCGATGTTCACGCCGGTGTTCTCAAAATGCTTGGAGATGTAGACGACGAGGCGCAGATTGTGCTCGATGAGCAGCGATCTCGCCGCCTCATCCCCCTGCTCGAGTGCGGCGAGAGCGGCGCTTTCGGCCTCCTTTTCCAGCGGCGGAGGCAGCACGTCGCTCCCGCCGATGTAAAAAAGGGGCGGCGGCTCGACACCGAGGATGGACAGGATGCTCTCCCGCAGGAAAGCGATTTGAGGTTTACATAACAAAACGAATAATCCTCCTCTCCGCATGCCTATAAAAGTGCGTCGAAGCCGTCGCCGGAGGCAGAGGGCGACAGCGCGACGAGAAGATCGTCTCTCTCCCGACCGCCGATGAAAAGCGCGTCCGGCCGGAAGGCTGCGAGAAAGCCCTTCGCGCCGACGGCGGTATAGGGCACGAGCCGCAGCCGCCCGCGCAAGGGCTCGAGCGCGTCGGCGCAGGAGAGCAGCTCGGCCGGATCAGAGAGCTCCAGCAGCGCCTCGTACGGCGAAAAAAGCGCCTTCACCGCGCGCGGCGCGGCGACCATCACGCGCTTTCCGCTTATAGGGTCGGAGAGCGCATTGCCTGTGTCGCGCAGCGCGCGCAGGCGCACCGTCTTTCCGCCAAGGCACAGCTCGATCTCCAAAATCTCGTGCTCGCGCCTCCTCCCGCTCTCTCGCAGGAAGACGGAAAAGGCGGCCCAGAACACAAAAAAGCTCAGCCCCAGCAGCGGCAGCGACACGCGGAGCGCCCCACCGTTTGAGAGCGAGAGCGCCCACACGCCTCCGCCCAGCGCGGCGGAGAGCGCGAAGAAGGCCGCGCAGAGGCGCGAAAACGCCTTCTCGCCGTAAAAGGAAGCGAGACACATCACCGCCGCCGAGAGCAGCTTTCCCTCCGCCGAGACGAAGAAGCCGCCCTCCGCCGCGGCGGCCACGGCCCAGAGCGCCCCGAAGAGCGCGGCGAGCGCGTAGCGCCCCCTTTTCAGCGGCGCGCCGCAAAAGCGCGCGGCGAGCAGGCAGATGAGATAATCGGCGCAGAAATTTATCGCAAAGCAGACGTCGACCCATACGATCCTCATGGAAAGAGTATACGCCCGCGACGCGGGCAGTTTTTGTCATTTGCGCTTTGCCGGGGGGAGGGGACTTTTCGCGCCGCGGCGAGCCGGGACCCGAAAAGCCGACAGAAACCGAAATAGGGAATTGTCAAAAGTGCGGCGCTGTGGTAGAATCAATTGGAATGGCAACGCGCGGCTTTGCCAAAGGAAAGAAGAGGAAACAGGAATTATGTGGTTTACTTTCGCAATCATCGCACTGCTCTGCTGGAGCGGCTCGGACCTGTTCTCCAAGATCGGCTGCCAGGACGCAAAGGACAAATACAGTCATCTGAAAATGGTCATGGCCGTGGGTCTTGTGATGGGGCTGCACGCTGCCTATGAGGTCTTCTTCAACGGCGTTGAGATTAGTGGCGAGATCATCCTGACCTATCTGCCGGTCTCGATGCTCTATATCCTCTCGATGGCGATCGGCTATCTCGGGCTGCGCTATATCGAGCTTTCGATCTCCTCCCCGATCTGCAACAGCTCCGGCGCGATCGTCGCGGTGCTGACGCTGATCACCTCCGGCATCAGCGAGGATCTGCCGCCCGTCGCGCTCGTCGCGGTGGCGCTCGTGTGCATCGGCGTGATCGCCCTCGGCTTTGTCGAGGCCAACGAGGACGAGGAGCTGAGAAGGGCGCGCCAGGACGCATCCAATCACCACTACGCCAAAAGCTGGATCGCCCTCGCGATCCCCGTGATCTACTGTCTGCTCGACGCGCTGGGCACCTTTGCCGACAGTCTTGTGCTCGAGGTGCTCGACGAGGACAGCGCGAATGTCGCCTATGAGCTGACGTTCCTCTTTGTCGGCATCCTCTGCGCGATCTGGGTGCTCGGCGTCAAAAAGCAGAAGCTCGTCGCAAAGCAGGAAGCCCCCAAGTACACCGGCGCGATCTTCGAGACGGCCGGCCAGTTCTTTTACATCTACGCCCTCGCCGACAGCGAGCATGTGGCCTTTGCCGCGCCGATCATTTCGGCCTACTGTGTGGCGAGCGTCCTGTGGAGCCGCATCTTCTTAAAGGAGAAGCTCTCCGTCAAGCATTATCTTTCCATCGCGACCGTGGTTGCGGGCATTGTGATTTTGGGCATACTTGATATTTGATACTGAAAATCAATAAACCCATTTTCTTCTTTTCGGCCAAAATCGCGCCATCCTTCGTTATCGGCCCTGACCATATATTCCCATTATGCTCTGCGGTCTCTGCCTCGACTGACACAATTTTGCCTCGAAAATCGAGAAAAGCGCTTGATTCATTTTCAGTATAAGGAGAAAACTATGACAGCATATAAGAGAGTCCTCATCAAGATCAGCGGCGAGGCGCTTGCCGCCGAGAAGAAAACAGGCTATGACTTTTCCTTTGTCACGACCGTTTGCGAACAGGTCAAGCGCTGCGTGGAAGCGGGCGCCCAGGTCGGCATCGTCGTCGGCGGCGGCAACTTCTGGCGCGGCGTCAAGGACGGCGACGGCAAGATCGAGCGTGTCAGCGCCGACCGCATGGGTATGCTGGCCACGGCCATGAACGGCCTCGCGCTGGCCGACGTGTTTGCCCAGTGCGGCGTCAGGGCCAAGCTCCTTACCGCCGTGGACATCCAGGGCGTGGGCGAGCGCTATGACACCAAAAAGGCGATCGAATATCTCGAGAGCGGCACGGTCGTGATCTTCGGCTGCGGCACGGGCATGCCCTTCTTCTCCACGGATACGGCGGCGGTGCTGCGCGCGGCGGAGATCCACGCCGACGCGATCCTGCTTGCCAAGAACATCGACGGCGTATACAGTGACGACCCGCGCAAGAATCCCGCGGCCGTGAAATACGATGAGATCAGCTACGGCGACGTGCTCGCCCGGCGTCTCGCGGTCATGGACTCGACGGCGACGAGCCTTGCGATGGACAATTCCATCCCCGTCATCGTCTTTGCGCTGGCCGACCCGGAGAATATCGTGAAGGTGCTCTCCGGCGAAAAGCTGGGCACCCTGGTCAAGTAATACTAGAACCTCATAAAAACCTTTAATCGTTAAAAAGGTTTTTATAGCACCGCAAGGTGCGTAGAGGTTCTGTATGATAAGTAAGGCTCGAAATCTTTGATTTCGCTAAGCCGAACTAATACACAGTAGACGTATTTTCAGTGCCTTTTGCGCTGAAAATGCCGCAGAAACTGCGGCTTAAGTGATTAAAGAATTTAATCACTTAACAGTATAAGAAGAAAACTTTTTAACCATAAATCTGAAAAAACGGAGGGTTCAACATGTCTGACTACAAAGAATTCGAAGGCAAAATGAAAAAGACCTGCGAGGCGCTGACCACCCAGTTCGCCACGATCCGCGCCGGTAGAGCCAACGCCGCCGTTCTCGACCAGATCACGGTGGACTACTACGGCTCTCCCACGCCGATCAACCAGGTCGCCTCGATCGGCAGCCCGGACCCGCGCTCGCTGCTGATCCAGCCCTGGGACGCGTCCATCCTCAAAGGCATCGAGAAGGCGATCCTCGCCTCCGAGCTTGGCATCAACCCGCAGAACGACGGCCGCATGATCCGTCTCGTCTTCCCGCCGCTGACCGAGGAGCGCC
>DJYJ01000052.1 GCA_002450075.1 Clostridiales bacterium UBA6981 | reverse complement strand
GGCCGCTGGCCGCCGCAATACGCAATATAACTTTCGGCCGAAGAATATGTTTTTGCTCTAACACATAGATTCTCTAATCCTCCGTAATAAAAGGGAGAAATGAAACAGAATTTGCAATCTGGATCGCTTCTTAATAGTGATTGTACTCTCGAGAAAACATTATACCCCTGCAAATCACTGGGCCGCCAATGATCGTTCATCCCGTTGCTGCCTTTGCACTGGTAATATGTTTTGCTTCCGTCCTTTGCAACGGTATAGAACTCACAAATATCAGAGTATTCTTCGACTGGCTCGACTACGACAGAGGTAATCTCCTCAGCGACAAGACGAATCAATATCCGAGCTAGACATCTATTCTCATAAACGTTTCCTTGCTTATCAGCTCTTCCGCCTTTTTCGAAAGACATAGAACCACTCCTCTATTTGATCTGATATATGAAATTTTATCACATTAACTGTATTATGCCAAATAGAAAAAGACCCGGAATCACCGCGTCAGTTTGACGGCATCGATGATTCCGGGCCTTACGTTATTATGCGCCGGTTAGATTCTGCGTAATCTGGTCAAAGAAATCTTGACCCCACACAGCAAGATTGTTCGGATCCTTGATAAACGGCAGCACGTCCTGCTTGGCCTGATCGTAGTCGATCGTCGCGAAGCGGGCGCGGAGCATATCTTTCAGCTGGTCAATATCCAGCGGTGCTTCCGTTTCCATGAAACCGGACTGCCGGAGCCGGGCTTCCAGATGCTTCAGATTGACTGGCGTCTTCATGGAGAGATAGAACACATAGTCATAGAGATCGCGGCCCTTGATGCGGTTCTTCCATGCGCGGCAAAGAACGGCATGCGTTTTTCCTGCAAACAGGGAAGGCTGATCGTACAGGCAGATCTCATAGGGGCTGGGCAGCAGTCGATATTTATGCTCAAATCCGGCAAAGGGCGGCGGATTGGTATCGATCTCAAATTTGATTTTGATCAACTCACTCGACGCGATGGATCGTGCAAGCCGATCATCCGCATAAAACAGCAGGATGTGCTCC
The DNA here is from genome assembly GCA_002450075.1 of Clostridiales bacterium UBA6981. Taxonomy (GTDB): domain Bacteria; phylum Bacillota; class Clostridia; order Oscillospirales; family Oscillospiraceae; genus Limivicinus. Next base: position 24,704 of record DJYJ01000052.1, on the reverse strand, counting down.
TTCGTGTTCCCCTTCAAAAAAGCGGATTGAACAGCGGAGTCCACCGTCTTTTCCCGCTCTTCCGCCTTGAAGTTCAGGCCGTAGGAGCGGATTTCCTTTTCCAGCGCTGGCAGATACTCGCCGAGATCAAAGCTCTCCGGCACCATCAGGGAAAAGTCCAGATCTTCGGAAAAGCGATCCAGGCCATAGAAGATCCGCAGCGCTGTCCCGCCATAGAAGGCTGCGTGCTTGAAGAATCCCGCGCGACTCAATCCGCACAGCACGATCTCCTGAATGATCTCCTTGATCGCGTTTTTCTTGTCGTTCGAAGTCTGCGGCTCGTAGGACCGCAGCATCTGTTCAAGTACCTGTTGCATGTCGGATCTCCTTTCTGATCCAGGATCGAAGCAGCTTATGATTCTTTGTCTGGTACAACGAGGCGAGTTGCTCCATTTCCGTAAGGTCGAGTTCCAAGAATGCCTGTCGGTCAATTCGAAGGTTTTCAAACAACAGCTGATCCAGTTCAACGCGATTCGCGCAGGGTGAGAGCTTATACAGCTCATCACAGAGCGCCTTTTCGGGCGTGGCCAGGCGATAGCTGTATCCGTTTTCGATCAGCGGCTGGACGCCGTAGGGAAAGGCCTTCTCGGGAACGTCACGATAACTGAAAACGCCAAACGGTGTTTCAAACTGCTTGGCACGCTTCTTATCAAAGCTTGCAGAAGTATATTGATGGACCGCCTCCGGGATCAGCCCGTAATGGGCTAGAGCGTATTCAAAAGATAGATAGGACGGACCGTAGATGCTCGCTGCAAGAAAGTGCCCTGGAGTACGTGGATCGGTCTCATACAACCCGCGCACGACGCGGGTCAGTTCGCCGGTCTTCACCATCCGCTCAATTTTCTTCGCAGGGCTGGCATAGTTCTTTAGCTCGTCCATAAGAACAAGATGAGTTTTTAGCATATTTTCACCACCAATTGCAATAATACTGCAATTATTGGAGAAAATCAAGCAAAACATTCCGGGCGGTTTTAATAGTGGATTTGTAGTAATCTTTCTCCCGCAACTGCTCATACAACTCTCACACAAATATTGGAGGAGGATTATTTGTATGAGCAGTTGTATGACGGATTAAAAATGGAAGGAGCGTTAAAAGGAGTCGCTATCTTGCTGCCAGAAGCAAGTTTTATAGCATGTAGCAAGTAAGTTGCAAGTTTTAGCAAGTTCGAAGCAAGTTAGTAGAAAGTTAACGCACGCAATGCATTGCCAACACACAGTGCGCGTTGTTCTTGAGCGTTGCATTGTTGGAAGAAAAAAACCGACGATTGGCAGTTCTCCAATCCGACAGATTTCGCATTTTCAATCCGATGGATTTTCGTCTTCGAAGTTATAATCCGATATGACCCTCACCTTCAACTGCGGCACGCTGGGAGGCGTGCCGCGGTTGTTATATATGGGGAGGTTCAGCTTCTCCAGCAGGATGCGCCAGCGTCGGGTGTGGTTGTACTTAGCAATGGAGTACCATCCCCGCGAAGGGTGCGTTCGCCGGGCATTGTAGTCCTCGGCGCTGACCGGCTGGATGCGCAGATACTCCTTGATAAATTCTTGGGTAGCCTGGGCGTGGAGCTCGTCGAGGGGCGTTTTCTCTGTTGGGTAGGTCTGATCCAGCCACTCCTGCAGCGTGAGGCCGAAGCGGCGCTTGATGACGGAGTGGGGCGGGAGGCACTTCTTCTTGAAGTCCGTCCGCAGGGGCGGGCGGCCGTTGTCCAGGATGAACTGCTCCACGGAATCCCGGATCGCCGCCTCGGTCCATCGGTTGAGCGGCAGCTCGTCGATCATGGTATGTAGGACTTGAACGGCCTCCTTATTTTCGGCCATGGCCTGAACGGCCAGTTCCAATGCCTGTTTTCTTGTCATGGGAAAAGACTCCTTTCAGGCAGACGACGATCCTGTCGGCGAGAGCAGATTTCGAGAGAATCCGTGTTCCGGCGATGGCGCTTTTCTGCAGGAATACTTTGTGTATTGCAAGGAAAAGGGACGAAGCCGGGGCGCGGATTGTCCGGAAGATGCCGAAGGCGATGGGGTCGGCGTTTGCCTCATATTTCGCCATCCCATAATCGCTGGAACACCGTAGGTGGAAAACTGCACATTCTGGTTCAGGTCGAAGGCGTCGATGGCCTTGATCAGGCCGATACAGCCCACCTGAAAGAGATCGTCCATGCTTTCGCCCCGGCCGGCAAACTTCTGCACCACCGAGAGCACCAGCCGGAGATTGCCGGAAATGAGCTTTTCCCGCGCGTCTTTGTCTCCTGCCCGGGTCTTCTCCAGCAGCGAGCGGGTCTCCGCGCTCTTCAATACCGGCAGCTGGGCCGTGTTCACCCCACAGATCTCCACTTTTCCCTGCAGCAACTGACACCACTCCTTTGTTCAAGGGTGGAGTTAGTATTTCCCGACATTCGGAAATTAAAACGAAAAAGCACTATAATCTCAATAATCAGATGGGCAAGTCGACCCCGTGTTTATTTGGCAAACATAATGTTTGCGTACCTTGACGATCAATAGCGCGCAAGCGAAAATAATCCAGCGGCAAAGCAGCCAAATTGATGGTTGACCGCTGAATTAATTTGTTGTAAACTGTGTGCAGAAAGCAAATCAGCGGTGAATGCCAAAAACACCGCCGTCACCGCTGAATAAAAAGGAGCGCACTTATGATCGGACGAGAGCGGGAAGCGAAAGAACTGAACAACTTATACAATAGCGGGCGAGCAGAGCTTGTTGCCATATATGGCAGACGCCGCGTCGGCAAAACATATTTGGTGGATGAGACCTTCTCCGGACGCATCACCTTCCGACACGCCGGTCTTTCTCCGGCAGACCAGGAGGCAAAGGGGCTAATGCAGGCGCAGTTGAATCATTTTTATAACTCGCTGGATCTCCACGGCATGGAGCCGTGTGAGAAGCCCGCTTCCTGGCTGGATGCTTTTTTGCTGCTGGAAAAGCACCTTCAAAAGATAGACGACGGTTCCCGGCAACTTGTTTTTTTGGATGAGCTGCCCTGGCTTGACAGCCCGCGCTCTGGCTTTTTGCAAGCCTTTGAAGGCTTTTGGAACACATGGGGCTGCCATCGGAAGAATCTTATGGTCGTTGTTTGCGGAAGTGCAAACTCCTGGGTGCTGGACAAGCTGATCAACAATCACGGAGGGCTTTATGGGCGAGTGACTTATGAGATCAAGCTTTCGCCCTTCACGCTCCGTGAGTGTGAGGCGTTCTATCGGAGCAGGCAGGTTCCGTTTTCCCGCTACGATATGACCCAAAGCTATATGATCTTCGGAGGAATACCCTACTACCTCGGATATTTGGACCGGGGATTGAGTCTTGCGCAAAATGTGGATCGGCTGTTTTTCGCCCGAAACGGCGCCTTGCGAAATGAATATGACCGTCTTTTTGAATCAGTCTTCACCAATCCGGAGGCTATCAAGGAAATCGTGCGTTTGCTGTATACAAGAAACGCAGGCTTTACCAGAAGGGAGATTACGCAAAAGCTGGGGATCACAGATGGGGGAACCCTGTCAAAGAATCTTTCCGCGCTGATAGCCAGCGATTTTGTCGTGAAATATGCGCCCTTCGGACTTAGCAAGCGCGAAGAGCACTATAAGCTGGTAGATCCGTTTTGCCTTTTTTATCTGCATTTCATTCAGGGGAAAAAACGGATCGGCGAAAAGTACTGGCAGCAAAATATGTCGTCTCAGCCGATCGTGACTTGGCGCGGCTTCGCTTTCGAAAATGTATGCTTCCAGCATGTGGAGCAGATCAAACACGCTCTGGGCATATCCGGCATAGAGACAAGCAGTTCCGCCTGGTCAAAGAAAAGCGGAGATGAAGAAGGCGTTCAGATCGACCTCTTGATCGAACGCAAAGATAACGTGATTAACATGTGCGAAATCAAGTTTACCAGCGAGCCCTTTGTCGTAGACAAAAAATACTATCAGGTTTTACTCAGCAGGCCGGAACGAATCCGCGAAATCGCCTCGCCCAAGATGTCGATTCACAGCACCTTGATTACGACCTTCGGCCTTATGAGGAACGAGTACAGCAGTGCGTTTACCAACGTGGTGACGATGGATGATTTGTTTGCCTGAACGGAAGCAACACGTTAGGAATTGAAAAACGGGAGGGATCTCTATGAGCCGAGAGACAGAAAAAGTGTTCAGGAAGCTGGATGCGTACCTTGCACAGCACGAGCCGGCAGATGAAGAAGAACTGAACGCGCTGGTCCAGCAATTCATGAATGCGCACAATGAAGCGATCCGGCTTGGCCAAGCGGAGGCAGATCCGGAAGATGCTTACGACTATCTGGACCGGGCAGAGGACGCCAAAACAAAAAAAGACAAACTAAGGTATATCGCTCAAGCCTTGGCACTTGAGCCCGGCAATCTGGATGCGCTTCTGATGCAGGCAAGCATAAATGCCAAAGACTTGGATCAGTACTACGATCTGCTTCAGCCGATCCTGATGGAAGGAACACGGCAGATGCAGGCAGCAGGTTATTTCAAGGAAAGCAAAGGTGATTTCTGGCTTGTTCACGAAACGCGCCCCTATATGCGAGTGCGAGAAGAAAACTTTTCTGTTCTCATTGAGCTTGGCCGCATGAAAAAAGCAATTCAGGAGGGGGAGGAGCTGTTAAAGCTCTGCACCAATGACAATCTTGGGATCCGGTATCGTTTGATGCATCTTTACGCTTATACGGAGGATATCAAAGGCGCGTCCAGACTACACAAAAAGTACGACAATTATGATGATACACAGATGCTGTTACCGCGCTGCGTCCTGTATTACAAGCTGGAGGACCTGGAAACAGCCAGGAACTTCCTTTCCCGACTGGTCAACTATAACAAAGACGCTAAAAAATTCTTTGCTGCGGCAGCAAAGGATCGGCTGGATGAATACTATGAAGAGATGAGCCCTCTCGGTTATCGCGCCGCATCTATGGGCGAACTGCTCTACTGCGTGGGTGAGAACGATTTTCTGTATGATACGGTTCCCTACTTCTTTGCCTGGGCCAACAACGAACTCAAGCCAAAGAAAAGGAAGGTATAAAATCCGGTCTGGTAGTTCTACGAGACTATATTGCTCAAAAATGCCTGCTTCACCAACCCCGGTGAAACAGGCATTTTCATTAGCTCCTCCTGTGTGAAGGCCCTCTATTCCTCATTCTTCAAAGTTATAATCCGATATGACCCTTACCTTCAACTGCGGGGCGCTGAACGGCGTGCCGCGGTTGTTGTAGACGGGGAGCTTCAGCTTCTCCAGCAGGATGCGCCAGCGTCGGGTGTGGTTGTACTTGGCGATGGCGTACCAGCCCCGGGACGGATGGGTACGCCGGGCGTTATAGTCCTCGGCGCTGACCGGCTGGATGCGCAGGTATTCCCGGATGAAGTCCTTCGTGGCCTGGGCGTGGAGCTCGTCGAGGGGCGTCTTCTCGGTCGGGTAGTTCTGGTTCAGGTCGAAGTCGTCGATGGCCTTGATCAGGCCGATGCAGCCCACCTGGAAGAGGTCGTCCATGCTCTCGCCCCGGTTCGCGAAGCGCTGTACGACGCTGAGCACCAGCCGCAGATTGCCGGAGATCAGCTCCTCCCGGGCCGCGCCGTCACCCGCGCGAGCCTTTTTCAAAGCGCCCTCGTCTCCGCGCTTTTCAAAACCGGCAGTGTGGCTGTGTTCACGCCGCAGATTTCAACTTTCCCCAGAATAAAACACCACTCCCTTACAAAGAGTGGTGTTAGTTTTTCCCATGCGGCGGGAAATGATACGGCAGCTGCGCGCGCTCCCTTTTTTTGGCTCGCGCGGTTGCGCCCAGGAGGCCGCCGATGCTATAATGATCCTGCGAAAAAAGCCGTGAGCGAGGAAGCGGAAAGGAGATCAGGGACATGGACGAAAAAACGCTTGAGCGGATCGAACGAATGGAGGCGGCGCTCGACCGCAGCATCGCCGCCACGGAAACGCTAGGCCGCGCGCTGGACGAGATGGAGGCGCTGCGGGAGGAGATGGGAGCGCTGTTTCGCTATTACGGCAGCGAGGACTGGTTTGCCGACCGCGAGCTGACGCTCCCCCCGGAAACGAAGGCCGGCGTGCTGAGCGAGGATCTTGTGTATGACGAGATCTCGGCGCTTCGCGACGAGGCCTTCCGCATGCTCACGCTTGCGACCGAGATCCTGCGCGACAGGCTCTGATAACATGAAAAACGGCCCGGAAGCAGCAGCTTCCGAGCCGTTTTGTTATCTTTTTCTCCACGCCGAGGGGATGAAGAGGATCAGCATCGCATAGACCTCCAGCCGTCCGAAGAGCATCACGAAGGACATCACGAGCTTGGAAAAGGGCGAGAAGATCGAGAAGTTCCCGCTCGGTCCGATCAGGCTGAGCCCGGGCCCGACGTTGGAGATACACGAAAGGGCGGCGGTGAAGTTGGTCGCAAAATCATAGCCGTCGAACGAGACGAGCACCGTGCAGCCGAGCAGAAGGAGCATCACGAGCGCCATATAGGAATAGACCGCGGCGGTCGTCTCCTGGGTGACGCGGCGGCCGTCCATCTGCACGCGGTTGACGCTGCGCGGGCGGATGACGCGCCCGACGTCCGCCGCCGCCGTACGGAACAGCAGCATCACGCGCGAGAGCTTCAGTCCGCCGCCGGTCGAGCCGGCGCAGCCGCCGATAAACATCAGCATCACGATCATCGTCTGCAGCCACGCCGGCCACAGCGTATAATCCTGCGTACAGAAGCCGGCCGTGCTGATCGTGGACATGACGATGAAAAAGCCGTGGCGCAGCGACTGGGCGCCGCCGTACAGCTTCCACGTCCCGACGCCGACGAGCGCGGTGCACAGCAGGATGATCTCCAAATAGCGGTGCAGCTCCTCGCTGCGCAGCGCCTCGCGCACGCGGCCGATCAGAATCAGGTAAAAGAGGTTGAAGTTCGTGCCGAAGAGGACGAGGAACACGCCGATCACCATCTCGATATAGACGCTGTCGAACGCGGCGATCGAGGCATTGCGCGTGGAAAAGCCGCCCGTGCCGGCCGTGGCGAAGGCATGGAGCAGCGCCTCATAAAAGCTCATCCCGCCCAGCATCAGCAAAATCGTCTCGGCCACGGTGAAGATGGTGTAGATCATATACAGGATCCGCGCCGTCTCCCTGGCGCGCGGGACGAGCTTGCCCACCGTCGGGCCGGGCACCTCGGCACGCATGATATGCATCGAGCGCTCGCCGCTCATCGGCATGACAGCCATCAGGAATACCAGCACGCCCATGCCGCCGATCCAGTGGGTGAACGAGCGCCAGAAGAGGCCGGATCGGGAGAGGCCCTCGACATTGTTCAGGATCGAGGCGCCGGTCGTCGTAAAGCCGGAGACCGTCTCAAAAAAGGCGTCGATAAAGCGCGGGATGTCGCCGCCGAGCACAAAGGGCAGCGAGCCGAGCAGCGACATGGCGAGCCAGGCCAGCCCGACCGCGGCAAAGCCCTCGCGCGCGAAGATCTCGCGCGTGCGCGGGCGCACAAGACGCAAAAGGCAGCCCAGGATCGCCGTGAGCGCAAGCGTCACGGCAAAGGGCAGGATGTTCTCCCGGTAAACGAGCGCCGTGATAAGCGGCAGCAAAAGCAGCACCGCCATGATCTGCAGCACCCGCCCGAGGATCTGGGCGATCATTCGTATATTCATCTCTCGCCGCCTGTCATGTCGTTGATGTCCCGCAGCATGCCGGCCGGTGCCACGACCACCGCGTTGTCGCCGCTTTCGATCACGGTCGAGCCGTTGGGGATCAGCGTTTTCCTCCCGCGCGTCAGCGCGCTGACCAGCACGCCGCTGCGCAGATGCAGGTCGCGCAGCGGAACGCCGATGCAGTTGGCTCCGTCGCCGACCTTGAACTCCAGCGCCTCAAGCTTGCCGCCGGCCAGCTTGTGCAGCGTTTCGATGCTGCCCCAGGCGGCGGAGTTGCCCACGGCGCGGACATAGCTGGTGATCTGCTGGGCGACGATCTCCTTGGGCGCGACCATGCTGTCGCCGCTCTCGTCGAGCATGCCGGAGAAGTGGCGCAAATTGACCTTGACGACGGTCTTGCCCACCCCGCAGCGCTTGGCGTACATCGCTGTGACGATGTTGTCGCCGTCATCGCCGGTCAGCGCGACAAAGGCGTCCGCGCTGCGGATGCCCTCCTCAAGCAGCACCTCATCCTGGGTCGCGTCGCCGCAGATGATGCGCGCGTCGGGGATCAGATCGCACAGCTCGTCACAGCGCTCCCGCGAGACGTCGATCACCGTGACCGAGATGCCGCTCTCCTCGAGCAGCCGCGCCAGATAGACGCTTACGCGCCCGCCGCCCATGATCATGACGCTGCGGATGCGCTTGCCGCTCTGGCCGATGGAGGAGAAAAAGCGTCTTACCTCACTGGCCTGACCCACCAGGCTGAGCCTGTCGCCGCTCCGGAGGACAAAATCGCCGTTGGGGATCAGCGCCTCCTCCCCGCGCTCGACGACGCAGACGAGCACCTTTGCGCCGAAGCGCTGGGCGCTCTCGCGCAGCGAAAGACCGTGGAGCGGGCTGCCCTCCGGGATGCGGCAGTCGATGATCTCGGCACTGCCCTTGGAGAAGGTGTCGACCCGCACGGCGCCGGGGAAGCGCAGGATGCGCGAGATCTCCTTGGCGCACTCGTATTCGGGGTTGACCAGCATCGAAAGGCCGATCGCGTCGCGCAGAAACTCGGTCTGGGACAGGTATTCGGGATCGCGGACGCGGGCGATGATGTTCTTCGCGCCGAGCCGCTTTGCCGCGAGGGCGCAGATCATGTTGGCCTCGTCGCTCTCGGTCATGGCCATGAGGATGTCTGCCTCCGCCGCGCCGCTCTCGCGCAGCGTGTCGGGATTGGTCGCACTGCCGAGCATGCAGATGACGTCGAGAGAATTGGATACCGCCTCGATCGTGGCCGGATCGCGGTCGATCACCGTGATGTCATGGCCCTCGGCCTCCAGGCTCTGCGCGATACCCAGACCGATCCGGCCTGCGCCGGCAATAATGATTTTCATAAGCGACCTCCTTGCGGGAATCTGCTGCCGCGTTTCGTTTTGCTAACGATTCAGTATAGCATGTTTCCCCGCACTTGTACAGCGAAAGCGTTTGCCTTCCGCCGCGTGCTGTGGTAAAATGGCCGCGAGATCAAAAGAGAGGAACTGCCATGTTCAGCGGATTTTCAAAAGAGACCGGCGAGTTTCTGTGGGAACTTGCCTTCAACAACGAGCGCCCCTGGTTTCAGGCACACAAGGAGACCTTTGAGCGCGTTTTGAACGAGCCCTTCAAGGCGCTCGCCCACGACGCCTATGAGGAGCTGTGCGCGCTTGTCCCGGAGGAGAATTTTTCCGTCCATGTCTCCCGCATCTACCGCGACGCGCGCCGCCTCTTCGGCCGCGGCCCGTACAAGGATCATCTGTGGTTTACCGTCACGCCCGCGGGCGCGGCGGATTACGGCCCGGCCTTCTGGTTCCAGATCGGCGCGTCGGACTATTCCTACGGGCTGGGCTTCTGGGCGCCGACGAGCGCCTATATGGAGGCCTTCCGCCGTGCGATCGCCGCCAATCCCGCCGCCTTCGAGCGGCTGGTAAAAGGCATTACGCCGATGAAGGGCTTTGCCCTGCACGGCGAGGAGTTTCGCCGCCCCAAGGGCGATCTCGGCGAGACCCTCAACCCCTGGTACAACCGCAAATATCTCGACTTCGGCGCCGAGCGCGACCACGACGCGCTGCTCTTCTCCTCCGAGCTCCCCCGCCGCGTCGCGGCGGATTGGGCCAGACTCATGCCGATGTGCCGCTTCATGATCGGCGCGGTGCAGGGCGTGACGCCGCCAAAGACAGAAAAGCGCTGAGCCTCCGGCAGGCCGAAAGCCAACAACGAACCGACGCCCCGCCTCTCCTGTTTACGGAGGGCGGGGCGTCGGTTGACTTTCGGGAGGGGGAATGATACACTGTTGTTAAGCGAAAGCCCTTGAAAATCAAGGAAAATCAAGAAAATTTTTACAACAGGGAGTGATTGCTATGATCCTGACCCCGGAGCAGCAGGCGCTGCTCGACGGCGCGAAGGGCGAGACCATGGCCAAGGTCGTCAAGACGCTTGTGATGTACGGCGACGCCTTCGGCGCCGAACGCATGGTGCCGGTGACGAGCAAATACGGTCACACGGTCATCTCCTTCGGTCTCAAGGCGATCAAGCCGGTCTATGAGCTGTATGACCAGCTGCTTGACGCCGGGCTTGTCAGCGGCCAGAAGTTCACGGCCGACCCCAAGCCGCTCGACCCCAACGTCCCCTCCTCGCTGCTGGAGGACATCGTATTCAAAAAGATCATGTACACCGACCAGAAGCCCTATGAGGAGCAGCTGCGCAGGCTTGGCATCACGTCCGACGACGACTATACCTGCGCCTGCTATCTCGATGAGGTCGGCAACAAGCCCGAAAAGGGCGACGTGCTCTCCTGGGCGGAGAGCTCGGCCGTCGTGTACGCCAACAGCGTTCTCGGCGCGCGCTGCAACCGCAACTCCGGCATCATCGAGCTGATGGGCTCGATCGCCGGCTTCGTGCCGGAATTCGGTCTTCTGACCGACGAGGGACGCAAGGCGAGCTGGATCGTCGAGGTCCGCTGCACACAGCGCCCGGAGGCGCAGCTGCTCGGCTCGGCCATCGGCATGAAGGTCATGGAGGAGGTCCCCTATGTCAAGGGGCTGGACAAGTGGCTGGGCACCGAGCTCGACAAGGCCGCCTGCGCCTATCTCAAGGACTTCGGCGCGGCAACGGCCTCGAACGGCGCGGTGGGTCTGTATCACATCGAAAACCTGACGCCGGAGGCGAAGGAGCAGGGAGAGGCGCTGATCCGCGAGGGCGCCCAGGTCTATGTGATCGACGACAACGAGCTCGAGCGCGTCAAGCGCAGCTATCCCGTCATCTGGAAGGACCCGGAGGCCAGGCCGCAGCTGTGCTTCGTCGGCTGCCCGCATCTGACGATGCAGCAGCTCATCGACTGGACGGACAGGATCGAGGCCGCCCTGCGTGCAAAGAGTCTGCCCCAGGTCACGGTACCGACGGTGTTCACCGCCTCGACGCCCGTGCTCAAGGAATTTGAAAAGACCGTTTATGCCTCCAAGCTGCGCACCTACGGCGTCGTGCTGAGCTATATCTGCCCGCTGATGTACATGAACAACCCCCTGTGCAAGAAGAAGGCGGTCATCACCTGCTCGAACAAGCTGCGCACCTATACCAGCGCGCGCTATTACACCGAGGCGGAGATCCTTTCGATCATCACGACAAAGGAGGCGGCGAAATGAAACAGTTCAAGGGCCGCGTGATCGTCCCCGGCACCTGCACGGCCGAGGCGCTGGTCTCCACGGGCGGGTTCAACACGCTCGCGAGCTATCAGATGGCGCTGATGTTCGGCGACAAGCAGGTAAAGTGCGGCGACCAGAACAATCCCGACATCTACAAAAAGCCGATGCTCGGCAAGGCGCTGTGCCTGCCGATGACGATCGGCTCGACCACCGGCGGCATGGTGCTCTATACCGCCTGCTCGATGGGCAAGCAGCCCGCCTGCATGCTCTTCTCACTGCCGATCGACTCGCTGGCGGCCTCCGGCGCGATTTTGGGCGACGTGTGGACCGAGGCGAAGATGCCCGTCGTCGATCAGCTCGGCGAGGAATTCCTCGCCTATGTCAAGACCGGCATGACCGTCACCGTCAAGGAAGACGGCGTGGTCGAGGTCGAATAAGCCGCTTTATGCAAAAGCTCCCGCTGCCTGTGGCAGCGGGAGCTTTTGCTGTTTCTATTTTACATCTTCAGCGCGTTGTCGCGCCTCCACAGCTGATCGAAGCGGTAGCCCGTGACCTTTTCGCAGATTGCGATCTCCTCGGCCGTGGGCTTGCTTGTATCCTCGCCCTTTCGGCGGGCGACCTCGCGGCGGATGACGGCAAAGGCCTTTTTATCCAGCGGGAAGCGGGCCGTGACGAAGATCGTGATGAGGCACAGCAGCACCGGCACGAAGATGTAGATATATGCGATACCCGTCTGGGTCGCGGCAGCCTGGCGCGCGCCGGCGGCGGCGATGGTCTCGTCATAACCGACCATGGCCAGCAGCAGGCCGATGATGCTTACCGACAATCCCGCGCAGATCTTGCGGATAAAGGTCGCCATGCCGGAGCAGGTGCCGGGGCGGTTGATGGAGGTAATGAGCTCGTCCACATCCGCCATGTCCGCGAGGATCGCGTAGATCGTGACCGAGGAACCCGCCATGCCGAGCCCGATGATGAAGGTCAGGCCCAGGATCACGGCAAAGGGCGCGCCCTCGTGGGAGAAGGCGAGCATCGCCAGCGTCGCGGCGATGCGCACCGGGAAGCCGATGAGGATCGGCATCTTCTTGTCGGTCTTTGCCATGACGGGGTTGAAGATCAACATGCCGATGAACTGGGAGATCAGGATGACGCCCATGAGGTAGGTAAAGCGGCCGCCGCCGTAGGCGTTGAGCACATCGTCGATGTAGTACACGGCAAGGCCGGTGACAAAGTCGGTGGCCGCCTGGCCGAAGATGAAGATCAGGATAAAGAGTCGGAAGCAGAGGCTTTTATACACCGTGAAGGACTGGACAAAGCTCTCGCGCAGGCTGATTTTGATGACCGGCTTCTCCTTTTCCCAGGTGCCGAAGAAGGTCAGCAGGATCGCGAGGCAGAACAGCACGCCGAAGATGAGGGCCGCAAGCAGATAGCGCGAGGAGTCGGTGTTGTCGGTGATGATGAGCGTAGAGCCCAGCCCCGCGATGATGTTGCCAAAGGCGGAGAAGGCCATGCGCACGCCGGTATAGCGGCCGCGCTGGGTATAGTCGTCCACCATGTCGGGCAGAAGGGCGTTGTAGGGCACCATGACGATCGTAAAGCCGGTGGAGAAGAGCATGTACATCAGCACATAGAAGATGTACTTCAGCCCCACCGAGGCCTGGGGCAGCGGCACCCACATCAGGATAAAGGTGACGGCCGAGACAAAGGCCCCGATCAGAATGTAAAAGCGCTTGGCGCCGAAGCGGGAGTGGGTGCGGTCGGTGATGTTGCCCATGACCGGGTCGGTCACGGCGTCCCAGACCTTGCCGATCAGCGGGATCGTGCCGGCCAGAGCCGGCGGCATGCCCAGCGCCTTGGTGAGAAAGACCGTGAAGAAGGTGCCGATGATAACGAAGGCGCCTCCGCCGTAGATGTCCGCCACGCCGTAGGCGCAGCGGGAAAGAAAGCTGTTTTCCCGTCTTTTGTCCATGTCCGCGTCCTCCCTGTTCGATAAAACAGCAGGCGGGCTTTGCCGTGACAAAGAAACGCCTGCTGTTTTGCTGCTTCTATTATACTCCCGTTTTGGGAACTTGCAAGTCCCGCCCGCGGGATCTGTTGTTGGGAAACACGCTATACAAACACTTCTCCGGTGAGGAAGAGCCTGCCCTTGCGGGAGGTGCCGCCGAGCTCAATGATGCGCCCCTTTCCTTTGCCGCGCAGTGAGATCACGTCGCCCTCGCCCACGTCGAGATCGCATTTGAGACTCTCGCGGTAGTTGACGCTCACCTGCCCGGCCTCGATCTGGCGGGCGGCCTCGCTGCGGCTTAAGGAGAACAATCCCGCCGTCACCGCGTCGAGCCGCGGGCTCTGGACGGAGAAGCGCTTTTCCTTCACCTGCCGCTCCGGCGCGGGGACGTCGGCGAGCGCGACAGCCTCCGCCCGCACGGTGCAGCGGCCGACCTTGTCGATCGAGAGCAGATGCTTCTGCACGCTCGGCATACAGAAGACCCAGGCCGTCTCGCCCGCGACCTGGATATCGCCCAGCCATTCGCGGCCGATGCCCATGCCCAGCAGCGCGCCCATATAATCGCGGTGCCCCGGCGCGCCGAAAAAGGCCGTCAGCCGGATCGCGCAGAGGTATTCTTCCGCCTCAAAGCTCTCCTCGTCCATCCAGTCGGGCAGGAAGAAGGCCGCACAGCGCTCGCTCTCCGCCCCGCCGCCGCAAAATAGCACGCGGCAGGACGCGTTATGCCGCGCCCAGGACTCCAGCTCGGCGCGCTCGGCCGGCGTTAAGAAGGCCGTGTGCGTCACGCCGCCGCTTTTTTCGCAGCGCCGGCACAGATCCTCCGCCCGCCGCAGCAGTTCATTGTGGTTTTCCATCATCCAGACTTTCTCCCAGCTTTTCCGGTCTTGCCGCCCATTCGCTCTTCTTCAGGATCTCGCCGATCTGCCCAAGCGTCCATTCGAGCTCTCCGGCAAACTCTTTCGCGCTCGTGCGCAGCACGCCGGAGCGCAGCGCCGAGAGGCGGATGAGGTTGTCGCTCGTCACGACGCGCACGGCATAGTTCCGCCCGATCTCGTCGGCCAGCCGCTCGATATACATGTCGCCCGTCTCTCCCGCAGGGGTAAAGACGACGTGGATGTTGTGGTAATCCGCCCGCGAGCCGGGGTTGCCCGGCGTGCGGTAGCCGTCGAACACAAGCACGAGCTCCTTTCCCGTAAAGGCGCAGTAGCCGGAGAGGATGTCCATCAGCCGCTCCCGCGCCAGATCCAGCCGCTCGGCGGCGAGGGTCTTGAGCTCGTCCCAGGCAAAGATCAGGTTATAGCCGTCGACGATCAGATATTCGCGCCGCGCTGCCGCGGAAGTCTGCCGCGCAGGCGCTTCGTTGCGCTGCGGCGCGCTGTACTGCGGGCGGCGGATCGGGCCGAACTCGCGCTCCATGATCGCCTCAAGCTCGCGCTCGTCGATTGAGATCGCGGCGCGCAGCAAGGGCCGCGGCGTCTCACCGGGCTTTTTCAGACAACTTTCGAGATGCATATATTCGCTCACCCGATCCCACTTGACGGTAAAGCCGCCGCCGTGGGCGCAGAAGACGCTGTCGGGGGTGTTGTCCGTGTCGGAGGCGGCGTCATAGCCGATCTCGGCGATCACCTGCTCGCTGTGTCGGCAGGGGCGATAGCCGTCCGGGCGCAGACTGATGCGCCCCATGCCGCGGGAAAAGCCCGCCAGAAGCTCGGCATAGCCGTTCATCTCCGCGACCGGCGCGCTGCCGCGCAGCCGGGTCAGCGTCCCGGCGTCCTCCGGCGAGCCGAAGCTGCCGCCCATCGCGCGCACGTCGCTCATCACACGGCCGAGCAGCTCGCCCGGTACCTCGACGGTGAAGGCACAGTACGGCTCGAGCAGCACGCTCTCGGCCTGCATCAGCCCCTGCCGTACGGCGCGGTAGGTCGCCTCGCGAAAGTCGCCGCCCTCGGTGTGCTTGATATGGGCGCGTCCGGCGGCGAGCGTGATCTTCATGTCCGTGATCGGCGAGCCGGTCAGCACGCCGAGATGCGGCTTTTCCGCAAGATGCGTCAGAATGAGCCGCTGCCAGTTGCGGTCGAGCGCGTCCTCGCTGCAGACCGTGTCGAACACGAGCCCGCTTCCGGGCGTGAGCGGCTCCAGGAGCAGATGTACCTCGGCATAGTGGCGCAGCGGCTCGAAATGCCCCACGCCCTCGACCTTATTCGCGATCGTCTCGCGATAGAGGATGCGCCCCTTGTCGAGCGCGACATCCCAGCCGAAGCGCTCGGATACCAGGCGCCGGAACACCTCGCGCTGCACGCGTCCCATCAGCCGCAGCTCGATCTGCCCCGCGCGGGGATTCCAGGCGAGATGCAGCTGGGGGTCCTCCTCCTGCAGCAGCTGCAGCTTTGGCAGCATCTGCACGCCATCGACGTCCTCCGGCGGGATGACGCGGTAGCTCATCACGCTCTCAAGCCCCGGCTTTTCCGCATCCGGCGCCTCGCCGAGCCCCTGCCCGGCCCAAGTGCCGGAGAGCCCGACCACAGCGGCGATCTGGCCGGGGACGAGCTTCTCCGCCGCCTCGTATTTGGCGCCGGAGTAGAGGCGCAGCTGCGTCAGCTTCTCCTCCCGCTCGGCGCCGGAGAGGTCGTGATAGCGCAGCGTCCCGCGCACCGAAAGCTCGCCGCCGAGGAGCTTGAGAAAAGACAGACGGCTGCCCTGCGCGTCGCGTGCGATCTTGAAAACGCGGGCGGCAAAGCGCTCGCGGCGATCCCGCAGCGGCGCGAGCGCGTCAAGCGCCCCGAGCAGCTCCTCCACGCCGCCCAGCTTCAGGCCCGAGCCGAAAAAGCAGGGGAACAGCGCCCGCCGCGCAATAAGCGCGGAGAGCTCCGCGTCCGTCACGTCGCCGCCCGAGAGGATCTTGTCCATCATCGTCTCGTCAAGCAGCGCGATCTGTTCGAAAAACGCCTCGTCGCGTTCGGTAAAATCCACGCAGCCGGGGTCGAGCCGCTCCTGTAGCTCCGCCATCAGCCCGGCGCGCTCGCGCACGGAGAGATCCATCTTGCTGATGAACACAAAGCAGGGCACGCCGTTTCTCTTCAGCAGGCGCCAGAGCGTCTCGGTATGCGCCTGCACGCCGTCGACGCCGCTGATGACCAGCACCGCGCAGTCCATCACCGGCAGCGTCCGCTCCGTCTCGGCGGCAAAGTCCACGTGCCCCGGCGTGTCGAGCAGCGTCACGCTGCGGTGCGCCAGCTCGAAGAGCGCCTGCTTGGAGAAGATCGTGATGCCGCGCTCGCGCTCGATACTGTGCGTGTCGAGGAAGCTGTCGCGGTGGTCGACCCGGCCGAGCTTGCGCAGCCGTCCGGAGAGATAGAGCATGGCCTCGGAGAGCGTGGTCTTGCCCGCGTCGACGTGGGCCAGCAGCCCGACGCAGATATTTTCTTTTTTTCTCTCGCGCACAGGCTCGCCCATAAAATACTCCTTTTATTCCAGTCCGTACGGCCAGCCGATCAGGCTGCCGAGGTCATAAAGCCGGGAATAACCAAAGCTCTCGAGCAGCGCGGCCGCCCGGCGGCTGCGCCGTCCGCTGCGGCAATAGACGAGGATCGGCGCTTCCCTGTCCGGGAGCAGATCCGCCGCGCGCTGCGGCGTGATCTCGTCGACGGGCAGCAGCAGCGCGTCGACCGCGTGGCCGGTGATGTATTCGTCCTCCTCGCGCACGTCGAGCAGCACGGCGTTTTTCTCCTCTTCCAGGAGCCTCCCGGCCTCCTAAAAATCGATTTTTCGTACCATGTTCTCACCGTTTCCTCTTATTTACGCAGAAAGTATACGCGATTCTCCTCCGCCGGTCAAGCGGAAGGGACTCTGTCTGCCAAACGAAAGGAGCATTCTTCCACTCCTGGAAGAGCCCTCCTTGTCCGGCCTTTTGCCGCAGTCGAAACTGCGTTTTTGCCTTCATCCCGGGCGAGTGCGGAGCTTGACCTATAAAACGATAGGGCTGCCGGTTTTCCGGCAGCCCCATACCGTTATTGCGATTCTTTTTTACTGCGCTCAGGCATGGAACAGGATGCTGAGAATGCCCTGGGCATAGTATCCGTCGCCGACGCCGGACTTGCACACCATGAGCCAGGAGACAAGTGCAGCGTTGATAAGTGTACCGAGCCATACGCTCTTCGTCATCTTAAAGAGCTTGCGGTTGATGATCACGCTGACCGGAATGTAGAGGAGCATCGAATAGGAGAGCGTGAATTCGCTGAAGCTCTTGCCGGTCCAGGCCAAACGGGAGGCATAGCTGCCCACGACGACAAGCCATGCACCAATCGAGTTGAACAGTACGTTCATGATGAGTTCCTTGGTCTCGGAAATATCCTTGCGCGCACCGTAGTTGATGCCCAGGTTGATGATGAAGTACATCACCGTAAAGACGATGAAGTACGGCACAGCGTAGCTCCAGCAGGCCGCTCGCATCTCGGCAAACATGGACTCATAGAACCTAAAGTCCTGACCGAAGATGTACATGGAGATGACCATCGCCGTGTAGCACGAGGCAATGACAATGACTGTCAGCAGGAGGGACTTGAAGAACGCGCCGACGCTGATCTTCAGGTTGAGCTCCTTGACATCGGCGGCGATGCCGAGCTTCTTGTTCACTACAACCTTGGCAATGAACAGCACCAGGCCGATCACCGCACACATAATCAGGAACCAGAAGCCGATTGTGCTCGTGGCGACCAGGGAGAAGATCTTGGGAGGAAGCTGGCTGAACATACCGCCGGCCCAGTGGGGCGGCAGGTCGTTGTTGGCATGCCGCAGCGCAAGGAAGGTCAGAATGATGGTGACGACACCGAACACCCAATAAGCGGTCCTGCCGTTCTTGGACAGGGGTTCGGGAGCTTCGATTTCCTTCGATTCCGCGATGACACCGGAGAAGAACTTTGTCTTCAGAAGCAGCCCGACGATCGGGAAGATCATGGTAATCATAGCGAGCATGGCAACAAAGTTGCACAGCGCGCGCCAGATCCAGATATTGCTGGTGTTCGCAAGAGGAACGGTAGACGGGTCAGTCAGGTCGCCGCGGTTGTAGTTCAGGGCCTGAGACATGACCACCATGTACATTCTGTTGGCTTCATTGCTGAAATAAAGGCCGCAGTGATCGGTAGGCGCATAGCAGACCATGCGCGCGCTCCTGCTTTCGAGAGCGGCCGCCAGGTCATTGTTGTTCAGGATGGTTTCCGTATTCATCGAGCCGATCTCCGTAAGCCCGGAACCGTCCTGCGCGATGCGGTACCAATGATCGAAGTTGACGCCGCCCATGGCGGAGGTCGTTCCGTCCGTGCTCCACTGAGCACCGGCACCGAGGTCGTCATACTTGCCGTTGACCATAACGACATTCACCTGGCACGGTCTGGTCACCGTGTAACCGCCGACTTCGATCTCTGCCGTTCCGGGATCGCTGCCGATGATGGTCTTGAGCCGGGTGTTGAAGAACTGTTCCTTTTCTGCGCGGAGGGCATTATAGTACGCAAGCTGGTCTTCGTTCAGCCGCGCAGCCGCAAGCTCGTCCGCGTCCTGGCCGATCTCTTCTTCCGTAAAGGTCTGGCCAAAGGTATCGTACAGCACATTGATCAGCATATCGTTGAGCGTATAATAGCCGCTGTCTTTCTTAGCTGCATCAGCGACACGGCTCGCACCCATGGAGTGTCCGTACATGGCGATGCGTTCCTGGTCGACAAAGTTGAGCGTGCGGGCAAATTCCAGCGCATCATACTGTCCGAAGCTGCCTCCCCCGTACCAGAGGAATTCGCCTGCCCCATGGCCGTTTTCATCGCTGATGGGCTGTTCGCTCATGCCCTGGCCGTAGCCGTCGACGTTCAGTACCACAAAGCCGCGTCTGGCAAATTCTTCGGCGATCCCTCTCAATGCGCCTCTGTTTGTGCCTCTGCCATGTGCAAGCAGAATGCAGGGCAGCTTGTCAGAGTCCGAGATTCCGGCAGGAACATACTGATCGATACGAATCTCTGCGCCGC
Source organism: Clostridiales bacterium UBA6981 (assembly GCA_002450075.1). GTDB lineage: Bacteria > Bacillota > Clostridia > Oscillospirales > Oscillospiraceae > Limivicinus. The sequence continues at coordinate 5,362 of DJYJ01000052.1, read as the reverse complement.
GGGAATCGATCGTCAACGTGGACATTTTGACCTTTCCTCCGTTGGAGGAAATAATCGCGCCGAAAAAGCCGAAGACGAAGATCAACACCAAACACAGACCGAGTATCCGTTTGCAGCCTTCGGCAGTTTTTAATGAAAATTTCGCGTTTTTCATTTTTTCTCTCCTTTCAAACATCGTCTTTTCCGCTTATATCAAGTACTCAGGCAAGTTCTTTCACAAACGCCTCAAACTCGTCCATGTACCCGATATCCCAAATGAGTGAGCTGGTGAGATACTTGTCTCTGGTGTCTCTTGAGCATACGAAAGCGTCAGCTACGTCATCGGCACAAAGTCCGATCTCGCTTGCCCTTGTGGGCATGCCCGAGCGTTTGAGCGTTGCCTCAAGCTCGTCCGGGTCCGGAGCCTTTTCCATGATTTTGACAAGCTTATCCCAGTTTTCCAATATTCTGTCCACGCGCTGCATGCGCTTTTTCCCGTCGTTTTTTTGAAGCGTATCCTCCAGTGCTATGAAGCTCTCCGCCGTGCCCTTGAAAACGCTTCTCAATCTTGCTTCCCAGGCATCCCGGTCAAACGCGGCGGCTGCCTTCTCGGCATGAGCCCTGTCCGGCCGAAGCTGCCGGAGTTTTTTGAATATGCTGAGCGTAATCACGGCACCGATCCCCACATATATGCCGTGCAGGTCGTATTCCTGCCCGCGAGCGATAGCCATCATTTCCCAGCAGTGGGAGAAGTAGTGTTCCAGCCCCGACGCTGGGCGGGAGGAATTGACGTAACTCATACACACGCCGGACAGGAGCAGTCCCTCGATAACAGCCTGCACCGAGTCAAGACTTCGCTCGGGGATGCCGGGCGCCCCCGACAGGCTGCGCTTACAGCAGAGCTTTACCAGATCTGCGGTATCGGGGCAGTAGTGCTCGCCCATAATGACCGAGGCCATCTCCCATTCGCACAACGAGCAGGTCTTTGCCGCCATATCGCCCAGTCCCGCCCATAACAGCCGCATCGGCGCCTGCGCCATGAGCTCCACATCGCAGATAACCCCTTCGGGCGCGTTCACGGATACAGTAGCCTTTGTGTTATTCAGTTCAAGAGAGGCGGACGCGGAAGTATAGCCGTCCATGGAAGGGGCCGAGCCTACAGTAAGCTGCGGCACGTTAAGCTCTGTGGCCGCGGCCTTGCATACGTCGCCGACCGAGCCGCTGCCGACGCAGAGGAGAACGTCACAGGCGCGGTCAAAATTTTTTACGATCTCGGCGACAGCCTTTTCGTTCGGCTGAATCTTTTTTGAGCCGTTGCGTTGAAAAACGAATACCGAGTACACTATGCCCGCCTTGTCCAGCGTCTCGCAGACCTTTTTCCCGACCGCCTCGAACGAAAACGGGCCTGAAACGATCATAGGCCGCCGAACATTCAGCTTCTTAAGGGCACCGGGCAATTCTTCGATTACGCCCCGGCCAACGGCAAGGATTTTTATTTCGGTGCTGTGTTTTTGTCCGCAGGCACAATCAACTTCGCCGGCCGTGATAAGCTTTTCAAAGTCAAAAACTTCGGGTTTTTCCATCTGAAACCTCCTTTCGTCGATATCTACAATTATACATGCGGTCTCTTGTGCACCTTGTTGAGTGATTGTGTCCTTTTGTGATTGAATTTTAGCATTTCGATTTCTATATTGCAATATTTGTCCATAAAAACGAATATTCGCTTGACGATTTTTGAAATATCAATATAATATAATCAAATTCAATCATCGGAGGGGATGCATATTGTTTCAAAATGAGAGATGCGCAAAAATATATGAAATACTGCAGCAGCGGGGCAGCGTAACGGTTCAGTATTTGGAAAAGCAGCTCTATGTCAGTGAGGCCACCATACGAAGGGACCTCGACGCCATGGAAAAAAACGGACTTCTGCAGCGCGTGTGGGGCGGGGCCATGCTTCACACGGTAGACAAGGACATCCCGTCCTTTGTGCGCATGAAGAGCAACCAGGACAAGAAGGAAAAAATCGCATCTATCGCTTCTGCCTTTTTAAAAAGCTCCAGCTCGATTTTCTTTGACAGCAGCACAAGCTGTCTGCCTCTGGTGCCCTATATCGCCGAGCTTAAAAACATCACGGTCGTGACAAGCAGTCTGAAAATGAGTCTGGAACTGGGCAGGAACAGCGACGCCGCCGTGAACCTGCTGGGCGGCGCCGTTTATGAGGACTATATTCTCAGCGGCTATCTGGCGGTGAACTCCGTGCGGCAGTTTCACACGGACATGATGTTTTTCTCCTGCAGCGGCATTTCCTCGGCCTGCGGCATCACGAGTATCGAGCCCAAGGTCGTTGAGGTCTGTCAGGAAATGCTCAAGCATACCGCGCTGAAAATACTGCTCTGCGACAGCAGCAAGGTAGGAAAAAATGCGCTTTTGCGTTTGGCGGCATTAAGTGATGTTGATTATGTGATCATGGATGAAATACCGGAAACGGACGATGAGCTCGTCAGCACTTTGGGCAGCCGGCTCATCACCGATCGGAGCCAAATAAAATAGGAGGTGTCTATGGCAAGCTATGTCATTGGTATAGACTACGGCACGCTCTCCGGCCGCAGCGTGTTGGTGGATACGGCAAATGGACATGTCGCGGCCTCTGCTGCTTTTGATTACCCGCACGGCGTACTGGACCGCAGCTTGCCCGATGGCACTCCCTTACCCGCGGATTATGCGCTTCAGTACCCGCAGGACTATCTTGACGTCATCTACCGAACGATCCCCCGGCTGCTGGAAACAAGCGGGATCTCCGGAGACGATATCGTGGGCATCGGCCTTGACGCAACGGCCTGTACGGTTCTCCCCCTGGATAAGCAGGGACAGCCTCTTTGTTTTCGGTATCCTTCCGAGCCTCAATCATACATAAAAATGTGGAAGCACCATGGTGCTCAGGCTCTGGCAAACAGACTTACCCGGGCGGCGGAGAGCGTTTGCCCGGAACTGCTGATGAGCATGGGCGGCAGCATATCGGCGGAGAGCTTTTTCCCCAAGCTGTGGGAGGTGTGGGAGCAGGCTCCCTGGCTTTATGAAGAGATGTATGAATACATGGAGGTCGCAGACTGGATTATCCAGCACATGACGGGCAGTGCGCATCGCAACGGCTGTGCCGCAGGCTACAAGGCGCAGTATGTTCCGGGCGTCGGGTATCCCGGACCGGCGCTTTTCGAAAAGGCGGGCTTCCGTCCGAAAGGGTGCATAACGGACAAAATGCCTTCTCCCGTTGTCCCTGTCGGCGAAACGGCAGGATATCTCACGGAAGCTGTGGCGGAAAAGCTGGGGCTAAAGGCGGGGATTCCCGTGGCTTCGGGGCTGGTGGATGCGCATGTGTGCGTGCCGGCCGCCGGGATCGCGCAGGAAGGCCACATGCTTATGATAATCGGCACCTCCGCCTGTCATATGGTGATGGGCAAGGAGGCGAAGGCAGTGCCGGGCATCTGCGGCTTTGTAGATGGCGGCATCATGCCCGGGTTTGCCGGCTTTGAGGCGGGGCAGAGTTCTGTGGGCGATCTATACGCCTGGTTTGTTTCAAATTGCGTCCCCGCTTCCTATTTCGATGCGGCCAAAGCACACGATATGTCGATCCACAGCTATCTCTCGCTGCTTGCGAGCCGGAAGGAACCCGGAGAGACGGGCCTGTTGGCTTTAGACTGGCTTAACGGGAATCGAAGCACGCTCTGCAATTACGATCTTTCCGCTCTGGTGCTGGGGATGACCATGCAGACCAAGTGCGAGGACGTTTACCGAGCCCTGATCGAATCTACGGCTTTCGGCTGCCGCGCAATCGTTGATAATTTCAAAAACCACGGCGTGCGCGTCGACCGTTTTACCGCCTCGGGGGGGATCAGTCTGAAAAACCCCTTTGTGATGCAGCTCTATTCCGATGTCCTGAACATGCCCGTGGAGGTTATCCGTGCGGAGGTTGGCCCGGCGCTGGGCAGCGCCATCTTTGCCGCGGTGGCAGCCGGCGCCTACGACAATGTTCAGGCCGCGGCGCAGGCTATGAAAAGCGAGACCGTGGCGATCTATATGCCCAGGCCAGACAACGCACACCTGTACGAGGCGCTTTACCGGGAGTATATGCTTCTGTATGAATACTTTGGCAAAACCGAGCAAATCATGCAGCGTCTTCGCTCCATACGCAAATCGGAAGGAAAGCGGAGCTCGTGATGATCCCGCTCCGCTCGCTGTATAAGTTCGGCTTGGCCAAAAACGCCGCGCTCCGCTTGCGTTTTTGGAGCCTCACTTATCGAACCTCCCGTTCTCGTCGTCACCGATAACACGAAAAGCGGGACACCCCGAAAGGGGTGCCCCGCTTTTGGTGCCGGTGACCCGACTCGAACGGGCACGGTCTTGCGGCCAAGGGATTTTAAGTCCCTGGTGTCTACCATTCCACCACACCGGCGTGTGCCTAAACAATTTACCATCCGCGCCGCCGCCTGTCAAGCGCTCCCTTTTCTTTCCATCGCTTTAAATCGCTGAAATTATTGCTTGACAAGAGCCCGGAGAGCGTGGTATCATGCAGCCAAACCGAAGAGGAAGAGTGAGTAGGTCTCCCCTCCTTTCCCCCAGAGAGCCGCGGATGCTGGGATCGCGGCGGAAAGCGCCAGACCGAATGGACTTCCGAGGGCAAACAGAAACGCCGCAAAGGCGGAGTATGGGCGACGGAGCGGACTTCTCCGTTAACAACGATCCGCGTATGACAGTACGCGAAAAGAGGGCGTTCTTTTCAGGGCGCCAAGCCGGGTGGCACCGCAGGAAGATTCCTGTCCCAGCATCAATGCTGGGATGGGATTTTTTGTTTTTTCAGGAGGGCTTGCACGATGAATATGATCCCCGGAAGACGATGGCGGCGGTAAGCGTCTAACAGAAAAGAAAGAAAAAGCCGTCTGTCACGAACATCGAAAGGAGAAACCATCATGAGTATCAAATCCCCCGAGATCCCCTATAAGATCTATCTTTCCGAGGACGAGATCCCGCAGGCCTGGTACAACGTGCGCGCGGACATGAAGACGAAGCCCGCGCCCCTGCTCAATCCCGGCACCGGCAAGCCGATGACGGCCGGGGAGCTCGGCGTCGTGTTCTGCGAAGAGCTGGTCGCGCAGGAGCTGGACAACGACACCGCGTATATCCCGATCCCGCAGGAGATCCGCGATTTTTACAAGATGTACCGCCCCGCGCCGCTGGTGCGCGCCTACTGTCTCGAGGAAAAGCTCGGCACGCCGGCCCATATCTATTACAAGTTCGAGGGCAACAACACCAGTGGCAGCCACAAGCTCAATTCCGCCATTGCCCAGGCCTATTATGCCAAGAAGCAGGGCCTCAAGGGTGTGAC